>DBIH01000160.1 GCA_002296885.1 Flavobacterium sp. UBA807
TTCTGGGCATTGTTTGTTACACTCGCCGCAGAGCAATTTGGAACAAATTTAAGAAGCACAGCAACTACGAGTGTTCCCAATATGGTTCGCGGTTCTGTTCCGGTAATGCTTATTGGTTTTGATTATCTCAAAACCACGAAAAGTGTAATAAATTCAGCGGCAATAGTTGGTGCAGTTGCTTTTGGTTTGGCTATTTATGCCGCACTTACGATTAGTGAAACGCATCATAGAAATCTAGATTTTGTAGAGTAATTTTAAACAGTCATCAAAATCCATCAAATCAATTAAAAAAGAAAATCACAATCGGTAAAATTCCCAAAAATTCTTAACGTCATTCTAACATTTACCTTTGTATCTTTGTATCGCAAAAAAGATGAATCATGGAATCAGTTATTGATAACAATTTACCTGTATCTAAACCTAAATGGCTGAAAGTAAAATTACCTATAGGCCAAAAATATACTGAACTTCGCGGACTTGTTGACAAATACAAGCTCAACACTATTTGTACATCTGGAAGCTGTCCAAATATGGGTGAATGCTGGGGCGAGGGAACTGCAACGTTCATGATTCTTGGAAATATCTGTACGCGTTCCTGTGGTTTTTGCGGTGTCAAAACCGGTCGTCCGGAAACAGTTGATTGGGACGAACCCGAAAAAGTCGCTCGTTCCATCAAAATAATGAAAATCAAGCATGCCGTTATCACCAGTGTCGACCGCGATGATTTGAAAGACATGGGCTCTATCATCTGGCTCGAAACCGTTCAGGCAATACGCAGAATGAATCCCGAAACGACTTTGGAAACCCTTATTCCGGATTTTCAGGGTGTGGAAAGAATCATTGACAGAATCGTTGAAGCCAATCCCGAAGTAGTTTCACACAATGTAGAAACGGTTCGCCGTCTCACCCGTGAAGTCCGCATTCAGGCGAAATATGACCGAAGCCTTGCCGTTTTGAAATATCTGAAAGATAAAGGAATCCGAAGAACAAAATCGGGAATCATGCTTGGTCTTGGCGAAACCGAAGAAGAAGTTATACAAACGATGAAAGATTTGCGCGATCAGAATGTAGACATTGTTACGATTGGTCAATACCTGCAGCCAAGCAAAAAACACCTGCCGGTAAAGGAATACATTACTCCGGAACAATTCGAGAAATACGAAAAACTGGGTAAAGAAATGGGATTCCGTCACGTAGAAAGTGGCGCTTTGGTACGTTCGTCTTATCACGCAGAAAAGCACATTCATTAAGATGGCGTTTCCGCCACGGCGGACCGCGCTGTCCGCAGTACACGGTACTTTGCTCCCTTCGCTAACGCAACACAAACGAATTAACCAACTTTAGTCATTTTGAAAACAAGAATAGCCATCAACGGATTTGGTCGTATCGGAAGAAATCTTTTCCGATTACTTTTAAATCATCCTTCTATAGAAGTAGTTGCCATCAACGATATTGCTGATAACAAAACGATGGCGCATCTAATAAAATACGACAGTATTCATGGTGTTCTGCCTTATGAGGTTTCTTATGATGACCTATCGATAATTGTTAACGGAAAAGGTTATCTGTTTTTTCACGAAAGGGAAATCAGCAACCTGAATTGGAATGATGTCGATTTTGTAATTGAAAGCACTGGTAAATACAATAAGTTTGAAGACATCAACAAACATATTCTGGCTGGAGCCAAAAAAGTAATTCTCTCCGCTCCTTCTGAAGTGCCTGAAATAAAAACAATCGTTCTTGGTGTTAATGAGAACATTCTTGACGGAACTGAAAAAATAGTTTCCAATGCAAGCTGTACCACTAACAATGCAGCCCCAATGATTAAAATAATCAACGAACTCTGCGGTATTGAGCAGGCGTATATTACAACCGTACATTCCTATACAACCGATCAAAGTTTACACGATCAGCCACATAAAGACCTGCGCCGTGCCCGCGGTGCAAGCCAATCTATTGTGCCAACTACAACCGGAGCCGCAAAAGCCCTGACAAAGATTTTCCCGGAAATGGAAGGAAAAATCGGCGGAAGCGGCATACGTGTTCCTGTTCCCGATGGTTCACTGACTGACATTACCTGTTATGTGAGAAAAGAAGTGAGCATTGCTGAAATCAATGCTGCTTTTAAGAATGCTTCAAAAACTAATCTTAAGGGAATTCTTGATTATACCGAAGACCCAATCGTTTCAGTTGATATAATCGGCAATAAAAATTCCTGTCTTTTTGATGCACAACTAACTTCTGTCATCGGAAAAATGGTTAAAGTTGTTGGTTGGTATGACAACGAAATTGGATATTCTTCCCGAATTATCGATTTAATTCTTTTGTTAAGTAGATAATTTTCCTATTTTTAACATTCCTAACTCTTATTTGCAGCCTGATGAAATGGTTTTGGATTTTCATGCTTATTCCTATTGCCTTTTTTGGGCAAAAAAAACCAGTTGCAAAAATTGACAGTACAAGTTACTTTATTCAGCTTGCGACTTTCAATAAAAAAACAAACAACTACAAAGCGGCACTTTCTTTTTCACAAAAAGCCTACAATTACGCCAAGGCAAATAACAATATCAAAGGCCAGGCAAATGCTTTATTTTCTCTTGGATTAACTTATTTTGATTTAAAGAAAATGAATGACGCTATTGAGACCTTTACAAAAAGTGCCGATTTATATGGCATCCTGAGGCCTTCAACAGATTATGCACTATGCTATTATTACATTGGTCTTAGTTATATGGGCTTGGAAGAATTTGGCAAAGCTGAAGTTAATTTCAACAAGGCTCAATATATCTATGATATCTTAAAAATTGACACATCACAGTTTTTAAATCTGCAAAAAGGAATTTTGTATAAGAACAAAGGCAATATTGAATTGGCAACCAAATTGTTTAATGAAATCATTTCAAAAGACGATGCGAAAGATATTTTCAAAACCAAAGCTGAAGCTTTTTATCAATTGGGAACAATTGAGGAAAAAATGAGTCACAACAATCTGGCGGCAAATTACCTCAGTAGGGCTTTGACATTAAGTGAAAAGGATAAAAATGCCGACCAAAGAGTAAAAATCCTATTAGAATTAAGCAAGGTTTATGAAAAACTATTAGATGTAAAAAAATCATTCGGCTATTTAAAAGCCCATACCGATTTAAAGGACAGCCTTTCGCATCTGAACAATCAAAAACTAGATGCAAATGATTATGTCGATTTCAAGGAAAGCGAACGTTTGAAAGCCATCGACCAAATGACTAAGGAAAATGAAGCACAGCAAAAAACTAACAAGTTTGCTAAGCTTATTACCATTCTTGCGATTTCATTGATAACAATCCTGTCGCTTTTGAGTTTGTCATTGTACAAAAACAACATTATCAGAAGCCAGTCCAATGTCGTTCTGAAAGAAAAGAATTTTGAATTACAGATTGCAAAAGACAATGCTGAAAAAGCATCAAAAGCAAGAGCCGAATTCTTATCAACGGTTAGCCATGAATTACGAACGCCTTTGAACGCCATTAATGGAATAACGCATTTGCTGCTTGAGGACAATCCAAAACAAAATCAGTTGCATTATCTGAATTCGCTTAAGTTTTCAGGGAATTATCTATTGACATTCATCAATGAGATTTTGGAAATCAACCGCATCGAATCCAATAACATCGAAATTGAATACATCGATTTCAACATCAAACAACTGCTTTTGGATATTCAGAATTCGATGCATGAAATCGCGTCCAAAAACAATAACAAATTTACTTTGGATATTGAAGAAGATGTTCCGGAAATCCTTTTGGGCGACCCGACGAAATTATCACAGATTTTCATTAACCTAATCAACAACGCCCTAAAATTTACCAAAAACGGAGAGGTAAAAGTTGTTGCGAGACTTATTGAAACCGGAGACAATTATTCAAGAATAAATTTTGCCGTAAGTGATACCGGAATTGGTATTCCTGATAATAAACAAGGAACGATTTTCGAAAGCTTCTCGCAGGGTTCTATCGAGATCAACCGAAAATATGGCGGTACCGGTTTGGGCTTGACCATTGTGAAAAAATTAGTCGATTTGTTAGATGGTGAAATTCATCTTGTGAGTAAAGTTGGGGTTGGAACTACTTTTGATTTCGAATTGAATCTATTGCACGGAACCAAGGAAATCGTTGTTGAGAAACCTAAAACCTATTCGGATGACATCTTAAAAGACAAAATGATTTTGGTTGTAGAAGACAACAAAATCAATCAGATGATTACCAAAAAGATGCTCGAGAAAAAAGACATCAAATGCCAGATTATCGATAATGGTGAAGATGCCGTTGAAATACTTTCAAAGGAAAATCATTTCGATTTAGTCTTGATGGATGTGCATTTACCGGGAATCAACGGAACCATCGCTACCCAAAAAATCAGGGAATACGACACCGTAAAACCAATCATAGCTTTGACTGCTATTTCACTAAATGAAAATAGGGAAATGCTGATGTCATTTGGTATGACCGATGTAATCACCAAACCTTTTGAACCTGAAAATCTTTACAGGATTATTGCGGCGAATATTGGTTAACGATTACGTCTGTTCGAGTAATTTCGATTTATCGAAATTGTATCGAGAACTCTAAACAAAAACTTCTCGATACTAATTGGCTTTGCCAATTCACTCGAAGTGACGATTAAAACTGAAGAATTAATTCTTTGATTAATTTTCTAACATGTGGCTCCGCTTTTGCCGCTGCTTTCAATACTTCGTCATGGCTAACTTCTTCCATGGCAGTTTCAACATCGCCCATATCGGTAATTACAGACAATCCAAAGCATTCAATTCCCATATGACGGGCAACGATAACTTCAGGAACTGTTGACATTCCCACGCAATCAGCGCCAAGTATTTTTACCATTTTATATTCGGCAAATGTTTCAAACGTTGGGCCTTGCAGACCAAGATAAACCCCATCGTGAATGGTCATATTATTTTCAACGGCGATTGCATGTGCTTTTTTAATCATCGCTTTATTGTAAGCCTCATTCATGTTTAGGAATCTTGGACCAAAACGCTCGTCATTTTTTCCGCGTAACGGATGCTCAGGAAAGAAATTAATATGATCCTTTATAACCACAACTGAACCCACTTCGTAATCAGAATTCACACCACCCGATGCATTGGAAACTACCAACTTGGAAACACCAAGATGTTTCATTACACGAACCGGGAAAGTCACTTGTTTCATATCGTAACCTTCATAAAAGTGAAAGCGACCCTGCATTGCCACTACTTTTTTATCGCCGATGGTTCCAAAAACCAAAGCACCTTTATGTCCCTGAACGGTTGATACCGGAAAATTTGGAATTTCATTATAAGGCAATTTAAATTCGATATTGATATCTTCGGTAAAATTCCCTAATCCGGAACCCAAGATGATTCCATATTCAGGTGAATAATTAGTTTTGCTCTTAATATAATTAACGGTTTCCTGTACTAGTTCCCACATAGTTTAAAATAGTTTGATCAAAAGCTTCCTGGTTTGAAACCAATTTACTCCTGATTGGTAAATAAAATAATTGCTTTTTCAAAATTTTAGCTTCCAAACGTACAAAATCTTTTTCAGTTGTGATGATGATTTTGTCATTGGCTTTGTTTTTTATAGTCAGAATTTCACTTTCATTAAAATGATGATGGTCGTGAAACTCCATAATTTCATCAGTATCAGCACGTAAAAAATCAAAGAAAGGTTTCGGATTTGCAATTCCGGCAAGTAAAATTTTTTGCGCCGTTTTGACTTCACTAACTGCTAAACTTTCGGTGTCGTTATAAACTTTATCGTCATAATCGGTGTAACTAAAAAAGACTCCATTTACTTTGTCATTCCGTCTCGTCATATCATGACGAGAGAGGAATCTCATCAACTTTTCTCTAATCTTTTCCTGTTCTACTTCTGTAATGTTTGATGGGCATTTAGTAACGATAATCACATTTGCTCTTTTAGCGCCACTTCTACTTTCGCGAAGGTTACCCGTTGGAAGCATAAAATCATCACAAAACAAATCATCATAGGCGGTCAGAAGAATATAAAATCCGGCCCTGACCTTTCGATGCTGAAAAGCATCATCTAATAAAATGACTTCCGGCTTTGAAGATTGTTTTAATAATTGTTCAATTCCGTTCTTTCTGTCGGCATCAACAGCAATCTGAATGTTTGGGAATTTTTTATAATACTGAAAAGGTTCATCGCCAAGAATTTCTGCATTGGAATTGGCATCTGCCAAAACAAATCCTTTTGATTTTCGCTTATAACCACGGCTCAAAGTCGCTACTTTATATTTAGGAGAAAGCAATCGGATTAGATACTCAATCTGAGGTGTTTTTCCGGTGCCGCCAACATTCAAATTTCCAACGGCAATAACAGGAATATCAAAAGAATGCGATTTTAGTATACCTTTATCGAAAAGAAAATTTCTTAAAGAAGTGATAAAACCATACAATATGGCAAAAGGAAAGAGTAATTTTCGCAACAAATTCATCTAACAAATATAAAAATATAAGCCACGAATACACGAATGTTTTTATAATTTTGGTACAAACAATTTATCTTTGAAAAGTTTCAATTAAAATTTATTCGTGCATTCGTGGCATAAAAAATTATGAAAACATTATATTTTTTAATTCTCGCTTTCTTTATAAATACAGTTGCTGTTTTTTCACAGGAAACAGACAATGCCGCTTTACTGAAGATCATTTTTACCAAATATTATAAAGACGAAAAAGTAATCGCCAAAGGCAGGTTACAACTCCTAAGTTTTTATTGCAAAAAAGCACCAAACAATGAAGAGGTTCTCGAAGTCATTTCGAAAAGCGAGTTCCTCAAAAAAAATGCTGCTGAAATCAAAAAACAAATCGTAATTGGCATTGATGAAGATTGGTCAGCAGCTTATAATATTCTGTTTGACAATCAAAATCAGTACTTAAAAAGCAAAGTCAACAACTGTTTATCTTTAGAAGAATTTCAGGTAGCTTATGCCAAACATGGCGAAAATAACCAGCGTCTTATGATTATTAGTAAGCCAATCTATTTTAATAACAATAATAACGCTTTAGTTAAAGTGGCTTTCTACAGAAGCATCGAGCACAACAGTGGCAGCTATTTATTGCTGGAAAAAGCGGATGGCATTTGGACGATTAAAGAACAGCTAAACCAATGGGCAACTTAACATTTTAAAATAGTTGATGGTTGACAGTTGATGGTTGATAGATTTTACCAACAACCGAAAACCGAAAACCGACAACCAAATTATGAAGATAAAGGAAATACTCTCAATACTCGAACAAATGGCGCCTTTGGCTTACGCCGAAGATTTTGACAACGTTGGCCTACTTGTTGGGAATCAGGAAAATGAAGCTACCGGAGTTTTAGTCTGCCATGATGCTTTGGAAAGTGTCATTGACGAAGCGATTTCAAAGAATTGCAATTTGGTTGTCTGCTTCCATCCTATTATTTTTTCGGGTTTGAAGAAAATTACCGGAAAAAATTATGTTGAGCGTTCGGTGTTAAAAGCCATCAAAAATGATATTGCTATTTATGCTGTTCACACAGCTATGGACAATCATAAACATGGCGTAAACAAAATTTTCGCTGATGCTTTAGGCTTGGTTAACACCCGAATTTTGGTTCCAAAACAAAACTTCATTCAGAAACTGATTACTTATACCATTCCTGAAAATGTAGAGGAATTGCGCAACGCTCTGTTTGATGCAGGTGCCGGAAAAATTGGCAATTATGAAGATTGTAGTTTCAATTCAAAAGGCATTGGGACATATATGGGCAATGAAGACAGTAATCCCGAAATTGGACAACGTTTCGAATTTGTAGAAAACGAGGAAATCAAAATTGAAGTTACATTTGAAAAACACCTGCAAAGCAAAATCCTGAAAGCATTATTTGCCAATCATGTTTATGAAGAGGTCGCTTATGAGATTTATGATTTGCAAAACACCCATCAAAATATTGGTCTCGGAATGGTTGGCGAACTCAAAAGCTCAATGAGCGAAGGCGATTTT
>DBIH01000148.1 GCA_002296885.1 Flavobacterium sp. UBA807
ATAAATTTTGAATTTTAAATTAGAATCGGCATTTCTTTATATTTGTAAGCATTTAAAATTTATAGTTCAAAATTTAAAATAGTAAGATGACACTCATAAAATCTATATCAGGAATCCGTGGCACCATTGGCGGAAAAGTTGGCGACAATCTAACACCGGTCGATGCGGTAAAATTCGCTTCGGCTTATGGAACTTTCCTAAAAAACAATATCAAAAAAGAGAAGCTAAAAGTTGTTATTGGCCGTGACGCACGTATTTCGGGACCAATGATTCACAATCTGGTTGTGAATACCTTAATCGGATTGGGAATTGATGTTATCGACCTTGGACTATCCACAACACCAACCGTTGAAATTGCAGTGCCTTTGGAACAAGCTGATGGCGGAATTATTTTAACTGCTTCTCATAATCCAAAACAATGGAATGCTTTGAAATTATTGAATGCTAAAGGTGAATTTTTAAGCGGAAAAGATGGTGAGCAGATTTTGGAAATTGCCGAATCGGAAGCTTTTAATTTTTCGGATGTAGATTCGTTGGGAGAAGTTACCGTTAATGATGCCTATATGGACATCCATATTGATGAGGTTTTGGAATTACCTTTGGTGGATGCAGCGGCAGTTGCCAGAAGAAAATTCAAGGTAGTTGTAGATGGTGTGAATTCTTCAGGCGGAATTATCATCCCAAAACTATTGGAACAAATGGGAGTGGAATGCGTGAAATTATATTGCGAACCAAACGGACATTTCCCACACAACCCTGAGCCTTTAAAGGAACATTTGGGTGATATCTGTAAATTGGTTGTTGATGAAAAAGCCGATTTCGGAATTGTGGTTGACCCCGATGTTGACCGTTTGGCTTTCATTTCAAATGACGGAGAAATGTTTGGTGAAGAATATACTTTGGTGGCCTGTGCTGATTATGTGTTGGGCAAAACTCCGGGAAATACAGTTTCAAATATGAGTTCGTCAAGAGCTTTGCGCGATATCACAAACAAACATAAAGGAAGCTATCAGGCAAGTGCGGTGGGTGAAGTCAATGTGGTGGAACTGATGAAAAAAACCAATGCAATCATTGGAGGCGAGGGGAATGGTGGAATCATTTATCCGGAATCGCATTACGGTCGCGATAGCTTGGTTGGCGTGGCATTGTTCCTAACGCATTTGGCAAATCTTGATATGACTGTTGCCGAATTGAGAGCAAGTTATCCACAGTATTACATGAGCAAAAATAAAATTGAGCTGACACCGCAAATTGATGTTGATGCAATTCTGAAAACGATGACGGAAAAATACAAAAATGAAGAAATCAGTACAATAGACGGAGTAAAAATTGACTTTGCTGACAATTGGGTTCACCTGAGAAAATCGAATACAGAACCAATCATCAGGATTTACACCGAAGCGCAAACGCAGCAATTAGCGGATGATTTAGCTCTTAGGATTATCAATGAGATAAAGGCAGTTGCCGGAATCTAAAAATTAAAACCCTTTCCAATTGGAAAGGGTTTTTGTTTATTTCTTATGCAGTTCTATATAATCAAAAACAAGATTACACATGGCTTTCAGTCCGGTTTTAAAGGCACTGTCATCAATAATAAATTGAGGCGTATGATGTGGTGCTGCCTTTTTTGGGTCTTGTCCTTTAGGCATTCCGCCAATGAAGAAATACAAACCCGGAACTTTTTGCTGAAAGAACGAGAAATCTTCAGCACCAGTAATTGGAGCAACTAATAACACATTCTCTTTACCAGCGGATTTTTGCAATGTTGGTAGCATCTCAGCCGTTAGTTTTTCGTCGTTGAAAGTTACCGGATAGTAATGTTCGTAAGGTAAAACTACATCTGCAGTCGCTCCGGCAGATTCGGCAGTTTTTTCACAAATCTGCCTGATTCGGTCATAGACCAGCTTTTTGTCTTCTTCGGTAAAAGTTCTCACAGTTCCCATCATTTCTACATTTTCTGAAATAATATTGTCGCGGTTTCCGCCATGAATGGAACCGATTGTTACAACGACAGGGTTTTGAGTGATATTGACATTGCGGCTTACTATCGTTTGCAGATTATTTATTATTTGGGCAGAAACCACAATAGGGTCAACCGAAGACCAAGGCTGTGCGCCATGAGAAGGCTTTCCGTTCACAGTGATTTTTACAGTGCTTACAGCTGCCATAGCACCTCCTGGTCGGTAATTGATTTTTCCAACTTCGGTTTGTGAAGCCATATGCAGGCCAAAAATAACATCCACTTTTGGATTCTCGAGCACACCTTCCTTAACCATCAATTCAGCACCGCCTTGCTCGCCAAAAGGAGCACTTTCTTCAGCAGGCTGGAATATAAATTTCACTGTGCCTTTCAAATCTTTTTTCATGCCTGATAAAATTTCGGCGACACCCATCAGAATGGCGACGTGTGCATCATGTCCGCAGGCATGCATCACAGAAGTTTCTTTCCCATTATACATTGTTTTGACATTGGAGCGATAAGGCAAATTGTTTTTTTCTTCTACAGGTAACGCGTCCATATCGGCACGAAGTGCTACCACAGGTCCTGGTTTATCACCTTTTAAAACACCAATAACACCTGTAACCGCAACGCCGGTTTGTACTTCAATGCCCAGCGATTGCAAATGTTTTGCAATAAGAGCGGCAGTGCGCACTTCACGATTACCCAATTCGGGATTTTCATGGATATCATGACGCCACGCAATAACTTTTGATTCTATTTTATCTACAGCATTGTTGATTAATGTAGAATAATTCGATTTTTGTGCGTATATGCCTGATGCACAGAAAAGCAATAAGAGTAAAGAAAAACG
>DBIH01000065.1 GCA_002296885.1 Flavobacterium sp. UBA807
TGGTTTAGTAGTTCAAAGAAATATTCATAGAACAATATCCAATAAAGAGGAATTGTTTTTCTTCGTTGTCCATATCTAACAAGGATGTTTGTTCTTGTTGCACCTATTACCAATGCTAAGTTGTCGCAAAAGCAGGCATTTAAATCTAAAATAAAAACCTTGTCGTGAGGCATACAGTCTTTTATTCTATCAATGTCATAAAGACCATCATAAAGTTCAATTCTATCATTTATATTATGGCAGAAAAGACACAAGACTTTAAACTCTTTTTTCAATATTATGGTTAAGTCATCAAAAGTAAAATCGGAAAACAGTTGAACTCCTTTATTTGAGATGTTTTTGATAATTTGTTTTGATGGCTTCATAAACTCTTGTTCGTGCATTCTTATTAAGTTTCTTCTTGTAAAATCAATATCATTACCACTATTCAGATTTTTTACAAAGCTTTTCTTTGTGCTGGGGATTGATAGACCCAAAATGCAGTCTGCTGGCTTTAATATGACATCTGCTATTTGCATTACAGTTTGGCTAAATCATTTTCTACTTTCTTAAGCCTAATTCTAAAACTGAAATCATAGTAATCCACTGTCACGCCATATTTGTCATTTGGATAAATTCTACGAATAGTTTTATTGGCATTGTGAAGTATGTCGTTAAGGTTATTGCTCCTTACACCGAAGAAAGACCGAATGTTCGTTATCCAAGTAGATAGTAAACTCTTTTTATTCGCTTCGGCATATACTTCATATTCCAAATTATTTATTTCAACTTCTGCAGATACCGAATATTTGTAGTCGCTCAAAATCGCTTCCTCTACTGGATATGTTCTGATAAGCCTTGGATTATTTTCAAAAAGGATTTCTGCCATATCGATATTGGCTTTAGGAAATTTTATGGCTTTATAGCCAGTCGTTTTTTGATTTGCAATTTCAATACTTTTTAAAAAACCAGTTTCTTTATCCTTAGAGGGAAATTCTTCAAGTATGAAATGTTGTTTTTTGTTAGAAGCGGTATTCGTTGCTTCTGCTATTTCTTTGAAATTGTTACCTACGTAAACTGCGTCTTTTTGTCCATTCTCAATTTTGTATTTTATAGAAGTTCCATCATTGACATAGGTCACTTTAAATAATTGATTATTTGAGTTGGTATTTATTTTCTTCAAAAGGTCGTTTTGCCTTTGTAGTTTTTCAAATGGAGTTAAGGCTTCCCACATTTCATCATTGGTCTTAAATTTATTCAGTACGTTAGGCACATGAGTATAATCATCATTTTTTGTTTTTAAAACGAAATCATCTGTTACTTCTAACTTCATATCCTCTCCTGTATTGTTCTTAAACCGAAGCCTATCATGTTGTCCCCATCCATTTTCACTACTAGTTCCCGTTATTTCAATCATTCCTTTTTCTAAAGCCTCACTTATGCTGAATTTTCCTTTAGAAGTTACAATCATTGCATTTTCTGCACCAAAACCTACAGACTGATAGACTATTCCAGCTTTAGGACTTGACAGACTTTGCCTCAAGCAAAAAGCAGTTATGTCTTTGGCAGCGTTAGCCTCAAGAACATAACTACCAATTGCAATACCCATTGGTTGAAATTGGGAATATGAGTTTGGTCCAAAAAGAATTAGAGTTACGCCGATTAACAGGCTTAAAATTTTTGTTCTCATAAAAATTTATTTAGCGTTTGAGTAAATGTGTCCAATGTATCCTTGGTTTATTCAGAGGATGTTTGTTAGCATGACCGCCAACGCCCGGGGCTTGGCGATGGGCTGGACGTTTTTAACGTCCAGCCCCGGAACCGCAGGCGAATAAAATTACTGATGTTGAAGGTAACAAACAAAAGCCGATTAGTGTTCCGTCGAGCCCCGAACTGAAGCTAAATAGAAATACTGCTGCTTGGGCAGACCAACGGTCTGCCAGCCTATACGCCAAACCCAATGTTACCAGCTTGTGCCATCTTCGCTGTGTTCTTCCAATCGGTCAGTTGTCCGACCAAAAGCTGTAACAAAAAAGAAAAGCGTTTTGAATTTGCTGCTACAAATTTAAAAGTTGTGTCCAGCCCGAGAGAAAAACAAAACGTGAAAATGTGTCCAGCCGAAAACTGCAAGCGATGCAAAAAACTACTTTAAACTTTGCTGTTACGAATTTAAAAACTTTGTCCAGCCCGAAAGCAAAAAACAAAACGTAAAAATGTGTCTGCCGAAAACTGTAACCAAAAACTAAAGCTGCAATTTTTGTTACTGCTTACATTTTAAAAACTTTGTCAACCGAAGTAAATTGCCTGGCTCGTTACAGCTGTGTCGTTGAGCAAATTTGGTTGTCACGGTTTGATTAAAATAGTTGTAGTGTCCTGCTGCTTAGACTTGAACAAAAGTCCACCCGATACCAAAGCCAAATTGAAAAACCAAAGAATAAAAAATGTACAAAAGCCAAATTAATAACGTCAAGCTGATGTGGGCTTTGGTTCAAGTCTTACCAATAAAACATATAATTTTTGTCTGACTGTAACTGACCGGAAATTGTCCAACGGCATAGCTGGTAACGAACAGGGCTTGCTGCAGTTTGGGCATTTTAGTTCCGTCAGCCCGTAACTGAAGTTGATGATTGCAATATTGCTGATGTTTTATTTATAAGCCAAATTTATAACGTCCTGCTGGAACTGAAGCACAATAGCGAAGAAAAGTTGATGCTTACAACGTCCAGCCCAAATTGCAGCAAACCCCTTGTTGGCTGCTGGCATTCTAATTTTTTGTTTTTCTCCTTCGTTTTGGTG
>DBIH01000128.1 GCA_002296885.1 Flavobacterium sp. UBA807
GACATTGAAGGAACTCAGGGCGATGCAACTTTACGATCAAACATGAATTGGGACGACATCGTAAATAATCCTTCAACAAAAGAAGTTGTATCGCACTGGCAGAAATTAGGCTTGTTCCGAAAAAACCATTCGGCAATCGGAGCCGGTGTCCATACTCAAATTTCGGCCTCGCCTTATGTGTTCAGCAGAATATTTACTAAAGGAAAATTTACTGATAAAGTTGTTATTGGTTTGGATTTAGGTCAAGGTGAAAAAAGCATTCCTGTCGGAACGGTTTTTCCAAACGGAACGGTTTTGAGAGATGCTTATTCGGGTAAAGTCGTAGTAGTTTTCAATGGAAAAGTCACTATAAATTCTCCATATAGCATTATTTTACTTGAGTTTTCAAGAGAAACACCAGTAGGAAAAGTTCCTAACCATGTCAAATACAAATAAGTTACTTCACAAAAAAGTACACAATGCTAAAAATAGGCCATCGCGGCGCAAAAGGTTATGTTGCAGAGAACACTTTAGCTTCTTTCCAGAAAGCAATTGACCTGAACGTTGACGGCATCGAGCTTGATGTTTATTTGTGCAAATCGGGTGAATTGGTCGTCATCCATGACGATACTATCGACCGAACTACATCGGGGAAAGGCTTTGTAAAAGATTTTTCTGCACAGGATTTAGCAACATTTGGAATTCCGACTTTAGCATCTGTTTTTGAATTGGTAAATCGAAAATGCTTTATCAATGTCGAACTCAAAGCCTATGAAACTGCTGACAAAGTTGCCGAACTTATCGAGCATTTTGTTTCTGAAAAGAATTGGGATTATGCCGATTTTGTAGTTTCGAGTTTCGATTGGAATGCATTACAGCAGGTTCATTTCCTGAATGATAAAATCAGAATTGGAGTTTTAACCAATACCGATTTGGATTTGGCAATGGCTTTCGCCAAATTCATAAAAGCCTATTCGGTTCATCCCTATTATCATTTGCTGACAACCAAAAATGTCCGGCAAATGCAATCAAAAAAATTTAAAATCTATCCCTGGACCGTCAATGAGCCCGAAGATATTATCTTTGTAAAATCGTTACAGGTTGACGGCATCATTTCCGATTTTCTAGACAGAATATGAACTCAAACTTCGACATAATCATTGTTGGTGGCGGCGCAGCTGGTTTTTTTACGGCAATTAATGTCGTTGAAAACAATCCAAAGCTTAAAGTCGCGATTCTCGAAAGAGGCAAAACAGTTCTGGAAAAAGTCCGTATTTCAGGCGGTGGAAGATGCAATGTTACCCATGCCTGTTTTGTTCCAAATGATTTAGTGAAGTTTTATCCGCGTGGCGAAAAAGAACTGCGAGGTCCATTCCATCAATTTTGTTCGGGCGATACCATCGAATGGTTTGAACGTCATGGTGTAGAACTCAAAATTGAAGACGACGGAAGAATGTTTCCTACTTCCGATACTTCACAAACGATTATTGACTGCTTTTTATCTGCAACACAAAAATTAGGAATCCAGGTGCTGACAAGTCAAAGTGTGCAGTCCATTTTCAAAGCAGAAGACTATTGGAAAGTAGAAACCAATCACGAAACCTTTGCGTGTCAAAAACTGATTATGACCACTGGCAGCAATCCAAAAATCTGGGAAATGATGAACGGATTAGGCCATAGTATTGTTTCTCCAGTTCCTTCCTTATTCACATTCAACATCAAAGATGCACGAATTAAGGATTTGATGGGCGTTTCGGCATTTGCCAAAGTAAAAGTCAAAGGCAGTAAACTTGAAGCAAATGGACCATTATTAATTACACATTGGGGCATGTCAGGCCCCGGAATTTTAAGGCTTTCCGCCTGGGGTGCCAGAGAATTGTTCGATAAAAATTATCAATTTATATTGCAGGTCAATTGGATCAATGACGTTTCCTTTGAAGAAGCAATGGATACTTTAAAAGATTTAAAACAAGAGCATGCCAAGAAAGCAGTAAGCAAAAAATCTCCGTTTGAGTTCCCAAACCGTTTGTGGGAAAGTTTGGTTTTGGCATCCAATATTAATTCTGAAACTAAATGGGCTGATTTATCCAAAAAGCAATTAACAGATTTGGCAAACCAACTTACCAATGGTGAATTTCAGGTGAATGGCAAAAGCACTTTCAAGGAAGAATTTGTAACTGCTGGCGGAATCGATTTAAAGGAAATCAACTTCAAAACCATGGGAAGCAAGCTTCATAAAAACTTATTTTTCGCGGGTGAAATTGTCAACATTGATGCCATAACCGGTGGCTTTAATTTTCAAAATGCCTGGACATCAGGGTTTATATTGGCTCGAACAATAGCGGAACATTTCTGATAATTCAATTAAAAACGTATCTGTAAATAAAAGTTCCCGACTACTCGGGACTTTTTATTAATTCAACCACCAAATGCTGGCATTGAGTATTGTTGCAAAGCCTACCCAGGCCAAATAAGGAAGCAATAACATTCCGGCTGTTTTATCAATTTTTTTGAAAGCAGTGTAAGTGTCATAAATCAGCAACAAAAGAACAATGATTTCAATCAATGCCAACATTGTATTATGTAGCCCGAAGAAAATATAGGACCAAAGTGCATTCAGCCCAAACTGAATCACAAAAAAACCAAGTGCTTTTTTAATTGCCTTTTCATCAGAATCACTTGTCCACACCAAACCGGCAGCAATTCCCATCATGATGTAGAGTAAAGTCCAGACTGGTGCAAAAATCCAATTGGGTGGATTGAAAAAAGGTTTGATTAAAGTCGGATACCATGTAGTTACACTATCGCGCGTCACCATTCCGGAAAGAAAACCAAGACTCACACAAACCAAAACTACTAAGACAATTTTTATAATCTTTTGCATAATGAATTATTTTAAGCCCAAAGATAACAAACCGAAACCAGTTTGTTTTTGCAAAAAAAATTATCTTTGTTAACTCGAGGTCATGAGGCCGAACTGAACGAAGTTAAATTTTAAATCTATGCTTTCTTCCAGCAATTCGCTAAAATTTAAATCCGAAAAAGATTTCATATCAAGCATCTATTCTCCATTTGTTGAAAATGGAAATTTTGAATGGAGCGCGCCAAGTAATATAGCATTGGTAAAATATTGGGGCAAAAAGCAAAACCAAATTCCTGCTAATCCGTCCATTAGTTTTACACTGAATAACTGCAAAACGATTACCAAATTGGCTTTCGCCAAAAGAGACACTTCGACTGCGCTCAGTGTGACAAATGATCGTTTTTCATTTGATTTATTATTTGAAGGCAAACCAAAAGAAGATTTCAAGCCAAAAATCCAAAAGTTTTTGGAAAGAATAGAAATGTATTGTCCGTATCTGAAACAATACCATCTTACGATTGACACCAAAAATACTTTTCCTCACAGCTCCGGAATTGCCTCTTCCGCTTCGGGAATGGCCGCTTTGTCAATGAATATCATGAGTTTGGAAAAAGCAATAAATCCCGAAATGACTAATGACTATTTTTACCAAAAAGCATCATTCTTAGCGCGATTAGGTTCGGGAAGTGCCTGCCGAAGTGTAAAAGGAAGCGTTGTGGTTTGGGGAAATCATGCCGAAATCCCGGGAAGTTCAGATTTGTTCGGCATTGAATTTCCTTCGAAAATTCATCCAAATTTCAAAAATTTTCAGGACACAATTTTGTTAGTTGACAAAGGCGAAAAACAAGTTTCTTCAACAGTTGGACATGACTTGATGCACAATCATCCGCTTGCCGAACAACGATTTGTTCAGGCACATCAAAATTTATCCGTAATAAAAACGGTTTTGGAAAACGGGAATTTAGACGAATTCATCAAAATTGTCGAAAGCGAGGCATTGACGCTGCATGCAATGATGATGACTTCGATGCCTTATTTTATTTTAATGAAACCCAATACTTTGGAAATCATAAATAAGATTTGGAAATTTAGAAACGAGACCAAAATTCCTGTGTGTTTTACCTTAGATGCAGGAGCAAACGTACATGTTTTATATCCCGAAAACGTTATAGAAACCGTTTTGCAATTTATTAAGGACGAATTAGTTGGCTATTGTCAAAATGGTCAGTATATTTGCGATGTAATTGGAACAGGATCAATTAAATTATGAAAGGACCATTATTCTACTCAAAAATTCTTCTATTCGGAGAATACGGAATTATAAAAGATTCTAAAGGTTTATCTATTCCCTATAATTTTTACAATGGCGCGCTGAAAGTGGATGAAAATCCATCGCAGGAAGCTATTAAATCGAACGCAAGCCTTAAAAAGTTTGTTACTTATTTGGAACAATTACAAACCGATCAGCCTAATCTTGTGACTTTCAACTTAGAAGCTCTAAAAGCGGATGTAGAAAGAGGAATGTATTTCGATTCAAGCATACCGCAAGGTTACGGCGTTGGAAGCAGCGGTGCTTTAGTTGCTGCAATTTATGACAAATATGCCAACCATAAAATCACCGTTTTAGAAAACCTTACCCGGGAAAAATTATTTCAGCTTAAAGCAATTTTTTCTCAAATGGAATCGTTCTTCCACGGAAAAAGCTCTGGTCTTGATCCTTTAAACAGTTATCTGAGCATTCCAATCCTTATCAATTCAAAAGATAACATTGAAGCAACCGGAATTCCATCGCAAAGTGCTACCGGAAAAGGTGCCGTATTTTTGCTTGATTCGGGAATCGTTGGCGAGACCGCTCCAATGGTCAATATTTTCATGGAAAATCTTAAAGAGGAAGGTTTCCGCAAAATGCTGAAAACCCAATTTGTAAAATATACCGATGCCTGTGTGGAAAATTTCCTTGGCGGAGACATCAAATCTCTTTTCAAAAACACCAAACAACTTTCCAAAGTTGTTTTGAATAACTTCAAGCCAATGATACCTGAAAAATTTCATGGAGTATGGCAACGCGGAATCGACACTAACGATTATTACTTAAAACTTTGTGGTTCTGGTGGTGGCGGTTATATTCTTGGTTTTACTGAAGATTTAGAAAAAGCGAAACAGTCTTTAAAAGATTATAAACTGGAAGTAGTATACCAGTTTTAATTTTTTTTGCAAAATGTTAAGCCGAAAAACCAAACACTTATTGTTGAAAATCATCAGCATGTTTTCTGTGGTTCGCGGTTATAACATTCCCATCATCGCTCTGGCACAATATTTATCCGCCATATTCATTCTTGCTCCCGAAAAGCGTGCACTCGATGTTTTGCTCGATTTTAATCTGTTTTTTATTGTATTGCTTTCCGGTTTGACAATCGCTTCAGGTTACATCATCAACAACTTTTACGACAGCAAAAAAGACCTGATCAATCGCCCAAACAAATCAAAACTCGACCGATTAGTCAGTCAAAAAACAAAGCTGCAGGTTTATTTTTCAGTCAATTTCATTGTTTTTTTGCTGGCGTTTTTTGTATCATTCCGCGCAGTCTTATTCTTTTCGGCCTACATTTTCCTGATTTGGTTTTACTCACACAAGCTCAAAAAAATATTAATAATCGGAAATTTAACCGCTGCATTCTTAGCAGTACTGCCATTTTTTGCGATTTTATTGTATTACAAAAACCTCTACCCTCAAATTTTCGCACACGCCACATTTCTGTTCTTATTGCTGTTAATTCGTGAAATGATAAAGGATTTGGAAAACATCAAAGGCGATATCGCCAACGGTTACCAAACCATTCCCGTAGTTTTTGGCGAACCGTTTTCCAAAAAAATCATCACACTACTCACCATTTCCACCATAATCCCAATTTACTTCCTGATAGAAATATTCGAAGTCCGCTACATGGATATTTACTTTTATGTGAGCATGATTATCCTGATTTTCTTCTTGCTCAAACTTTGGAAATCGAATTCAAAAACCGACTATCTCCTGCTTCACAATATCCTGAAATCACTTGTAGTTTCGGGCGTTTTCTGCATCATACTGATCAATCCCGAAGTACTCATACACGGCAAAAGACTATTGCGTTTGTAAATCAGGAGCGGACGTAATTGCAATCTTTCACTACTCTTCCCGCTTTCCACTATATCTTTTTCTTTGACAAGAAAAAGGATGCCGTTCCAATCGGGGCTAAAAACAACCCATAGTTTTGTACCTCTTAAAAACGTATCTTTGCCGTAAATTACAGAATCATGAATAAGAAAGAAGGCAACAACCGAAACAGTTCGAGGCCAAATTCAAAAAAGTCAATTCCCGGTGGCATGCCAAAGCGTTCGCAAAAACCAAAAAAGGCAAGTCCGGCAACCGATAAAGACGCTTCAAAAAAACCTCAACCAGCGGCAAAAAAAACATTTCAAAACTCACCAAGAACTTTGAAATCAGATGACATCCGTTTGAATAAGTACATTTCAAATTCAGGTGTATGCTCGCGACGTGATGCCGATATTTATATTCAGTCGGGTAACGTAAAAGTAAATGGCGAAGTTATTACCGAAATGGGTTATCGCGTAAAACCGGGTGATGTTGTCAATTTTGACGGTGCAATCTTAACCCCGGAACGCAAAGAATATATTTTGCTGAACAAGCCTAAAAATTTCACCACTTCAAACGAAGATGATACTGATCACAGAAACGTGTTAGAGCTGGTTCGTTCTGCAACCAATGTCAAAATCCAGCCTATCGGAAGAATGGATAAAAACACAACAGGTTTGTTGGTATTTACAAACGATACTGATATGATTCGCAAGTTCAGTCTTCCTAATCAGAAATCATTTAAGATTTATCAGGTTACTTTGGATAAAAACCTGAAATTCGAAGACCTGGAAAAAATTGCCGGTGGCGTTACCCTTGACGGACATCGTTTGTTTGTTGACGAAATCTCCTATATCGATAATGAACCAAAAACAGAAATCGGTTTGAAGCTAAGGACGGCTAACGTAAAAGTTGTCCGTGCTATTTTCGAGAGTTTTCAGTATAATGTGCTAAAAATCGATCGGGTTTCCTTTGCCGGTTTGACCAAAAAGAATTTGCCTCGTGGCAACTGGCGTTTCCTGACCGAACAGGAAATCATCAATTTGAGAAACGTATAACTATTAATAAATACTTTAGATTAAATTAGCCACGAATACACGAATGTTTT
>DBIH01000154.1 GCA_002296885.1 Flavobacterium sp. UBA807
AGTTAAAGGACAAACTGACTAAGATACAATACAAACTTGCTGAGGATACTTTTGGCTGGACGGTGATGGTTTAGTTTTAAGTTACAGTTTACATTATAGGAACTCTCGGGAAACCGGGAGTTTTTTTTGTTTCATTCAACTTTCGTTTCGGGAATCTTTGTATAAATGAACAAAAAATCATTGAGCTAATTGACAGTAGAAAATTTTCATATCTTTACTATTTATACTTATTTTCATTTACAAAAACTATCAAACAGTACAAGATTAGTAAAGAGTTTTAACAGCTTTATATATAAAAATGATTACAATCGACAATTACTTAGACAACCATTATATACACAGGAGCAATTGGCTAAGAGCTGCTGTTCTTGGGGCTAATGATGGGATAATATCCATTTCGAGTCTTGCTATCGGGATTGCTGCGGCAAGTTCAACGCGTGAACCAATTGTTTTGGCAACTGTTGCGGGACTTGTTGCGGGAGCATTATCAATGGCCGCAGGAGAATATGTTTCGGTAAGTTCACAAACCGATATAGAAAAAGCAGACATTGAAAGAGAAAAAAAAGAACTCATGGAAATGCCTGAAGAAGAGTTGAAAATATTAGCCCAAATTTATGAGAAAAGAGGATTAAAGAAAGAAACTGCGATACAAGTAGCTAAAGAGTTGACCGAAAAAGATGCTTTAAGTGCCCATATAAGGGATGAGTTGGGAATAACCGAAATTAGCCAGGCAAATCCTATTCAGGCTGCTTTAGCTTCGGGAGCAGCTTTTACTTTTGGTGGATTATTACCTTCGTTAGTAGCACTTTTTGCACCTGTTAAAGGAATGGAATATTGGCTTTATGGCTTTACTATTGTTTTTTTAATTGCGTTAGGAGCGATTTCGGCTAAAACAGGCGGTTCGAATATTTTGAAAGCAATATTACGAATTACCATTTGGGGAACCATTGCAATGGGGCTTTCTGCATTAGTTGGTTATCTTTTTGGTACAAGTGTTTAATTTTTAAAATTTAATGATATTAATTGTGCACATTGACATTTAACCTCAGCTTTTTTTAATTATTAGTGCAAAACATAAGTGACATCTGTAATAAACAATGAATAAAAATATGCCGGAAAGATTACTCACTGTATTTTCACTTTATGGATTTTGCTCCATTATATTTTTTGCAACCGGAATAATGAACATTGAAAATTATTTTAATTGGATTGGTTTTACGGTATGCTCAATTCTATTTGGGGTTATATTAGGTATGATCATATACTATTGCATATCCCTTTTTGAACCTGATGTAAGGAACTATAAAAATGCCAAAGGATTCAGGCTTATACATATCTTAATTTTCTCTTTCGTATTAACTTCATTTGCTATATGCCGATACATTAATGAATATAAAAATAATGATAGTAATTGCAGAAAGTATGTCATTAAAGAATTAGGCAAAAGTGGCACCAGGCATTCTGCTTATTATGTTTTTATAAATACTAAAAACGGAATTGAAAGATTGAGCTTTGGCAAAGCATTTAACGAAAATCATAAACCCGGAGATTCAATTAGCCTTTGCCTAATGAAAGGAAGACTTGGATTTGAATATTATAAAATTAAAAAGCAGTAGTGGTTAACCGATATGGCTGATTCCGATTTCCCGTTGAAAAGCCTTACCTTAGCCATAAACAAATCAATTTTAAAGTGATATTATAACTGAACCGTAAACCATCGACCAAAATCCTTAACCAATATGAAAAAACCAACCCTACTCCTTTTCGTTTTTATTGTGTTATTATCGGTGCATTCATTTGGGCAGTTGACAAACGGCTTGAAGGCACATTATACCTTTGCCGGAAGCGCAAATGATGTAAGCGGACAAAATAATAACGGGACTTTAAACGGAAGTCCAACTTTGACTTCGGATAGGTTTGGCAGTTCAAATTGTGCTTATCAGTTTCCGGGTACCGGAACCGATTATATTAGTGTGAATTATTCTGCTGATTTTAATATTCCGGCTACAGGGGCATTCAGCATCAGTCTGTGGTTTCAGGGTGGCTCACCCAATATATCGGATAATGAATTTTTATTCCGAAAAAACAACCCGACGAATATTCAGAATCTCGAATATAATTTGTCGTTATATGATGTCAACAAACCTGTATTTGGATCGGTAAATCAGGGCGTATGGTCTACTGTCACAACTTATCCTAATGCAGACCCAAACTGGCATCACCTTGTCGGTATATACGACAATAAGAAATGGTATATTTATGAAGATAATATCCTAAGGGATTCTGATTTAAGTCAAAGTATTGGTATTACACCATCAACAGGAGATATAAGTATTGGCAAATATTTTATGGGAAAATTAGATGATGTCCGGTTTTATAACAGGGCTTTAACTGTTTCTGAGATTGACCAGCTTTATAATTTTGGCGGGGATTGCCAGACATTATCAATTGAAGAAGAAAACCTCACAGATGATTTTTCAGTGTATCCTAATCCTGCCAGTTCCATTTTGCATATAACCACATCAGTCAATGATGCCACTGTTTATTTATTTGATATTACAGGAAGAACCGTTTTGGAGAAGGATATGAATGCAGGAGATGAGAGTATTGATATATCATTTCTGAGAGAAGGAACTTATCTGATTAAAATAAAAAAAGCAGAAAAGATACAGACGAAATTAATTATCAAACAGAATTAAGACCATCAATACTTATGAGAAAAATAATTTCATTTATGCACATCTCGCTTGACGGTTTTGTTGCGGGGCAAAACGGAGAAATGGACTGGATAAAAGTTGACGAAGCGATTTTTGATCATATAGGAAAAAAGATTAGTGAATCCGATACTGCCTTGTATGGACGGATAACTTTTCAAATGATGGAAGCTTACTGGCCTACAGCCGCCAATCAGCCGGGAGCGAGTAAGCATGATATAGAACATTCAGAATGGTATGGCAAAATCAGCAAATTGGTCATGTCAAAGACTTTGACAGGTGATGGTTTGACCAATACAACAATTATCAGCAGCAATCTTTTGGAAAGCATCAATGAAATAAAACAGCAAGCCGGTTCAGACATTGCGGTTTTTGGAAGCCCAACAGCTACGCACGCGCTGATGCAGTTGGGTTTGATTGACGGGTACTGGTTGTTTGTGAATCCGATAATCCTTGGAAAAGGCATTCCGTTATTTAAAGATGTGAAAGAGAAAATAAAATTAAAATTATTGACTACAAAGCAATTTGCCTGCGGTGTGACTGAACTGAGCTACATTGTGGACAAAGAATAACAAAATAATAAAACCAATAAACCATTATAATGAACAAACCAACCTTAATCCTTTTATCCCTTATTACCTTAGCTACTTTAGTTGTACTAATCATAGCCCTCACCCAGCCTACTTCGGCATTCTATCCTTACCGTTTGGTAATTGGCATCTGCCTGTTGGTGTTTGGCGGATTATTAAGAAGACATATTTTGCGGTACCGCGATGATTCGAAGTAGTCACTATCCGGTAAAAGAAAAACATTAAACAACAATTATAAAAATGAACACAACAAACGTAAAAGCATTCGGTACTGACAGCACAACCGCACCATTAAAAGAAATGACCATTGCCCGCAGGGAAGCACTGCCAACCGATATTGAAATTGAAATATTATACTGCGGCGTCTGCCACTCCGATTTGCATACCGCAAGGAATGACTGGGGTTTCACAACATATCCTGTTGTTCCCGGACATGAAATTGTTGGCAAAGTGACCAAAGTGGGAAGTAACGTAACTAAGCTTAAAGTTGGCGATTTTGCTGCAGTGGGCTGCCTCGTAGATTCGTGCCGCACCTGCAGTAGTTGCCAAAAGGATTTAGAACAATACTGCCTGAACGGTTGGATTGGAACTTATGGTGGACAGGATAAACATTTAGGTGGATTTACGCATGGCGGTTATTCCGAAAAAATAGTCGTTGATGAAGCTTTTGTTTTAAAAGTTCCTGCTAATTTAAATTTGGCTGCAGTAGCGCCATTGCTCTGCGCCGGAATCACAACCTGGTCACCGCTGCGTCACTGGAATGTGGGTAAAGACAGTAAAGTTGCCGTAGTAGGTT
>DBIH01000234.1:0-3431 GCA_002296885.1 Flavobacterium sp. UBA807
ATTTGTGGTTACTGATATTGCAGGAACGACCCGAGATGCGATTGATACCAAATACAACCGTTTCGGATTTGAATTCAATTTAGTGGATACTGCCGGAATCCGCAGAAAAGCTAAGGTTAAGGAAGATTTGGAGTTTTATTCGGTGATGCGTTCGGTTCGTGCCATTGAGCATTCGGACGTATGTGTGTTGCTGATTGACGCTACGCGTGGTTTTGAAGGACAGGACCAGAGTATTTTCTGGCTTGCCGAAAAGAATAGAAAAGGCGTTGTGATTTTGGTAAACAAATGGGATTTGATAGAGAAAGATACGATGTCAACCCGTGATTATGAAAACAAAATCAAGGAAGAATTAAAACCCTTTACCGATGTGCCAATTTTGTTTGTCTCTGCATTGACCAAGCAACGTTTGTTAAAGGCATTGGAAACTACGGTTCAGGTTTTTGAAAACAGAAAACAACGCATACCGACGTCTAAGTTCAATGACTATATGCTCAAACTGATTGAGGCCTATCCGCCGCCCGCAGTTAAGGGGAAATATATAAAAATCAAATACTGCATGCAGCTGCCAACACCAACGCCACAGTTTGTGTTCTTTGCCAATCTGCCACAGTATGTTCAGGAACCTTACAAACGTTTCCTTGAAAATAAAATCCGTGAAAACTGGGACTTTTCGGGAGTACCGATTGATATTTACATGAGGGAGAAATAAAATAAAAACCTCGTTCAATTAGAACGAGGTTTTTATTTATGAATTCGTCACTTCGAGTGGTTTTGCGAAGCAAAATTGTATCGAGAAGCTTTAGTAAACAACAGTTCTCGATACATCCTCAAGCGGACACTCGAACTGACGTTGTTTCTAATTTTACCAGCTTCCACCGGCACCGCCACCAGAGAATCCGCCGCCGCCAAATCCACCGCCGAAACCTCCACCAAAGCCGCCGCCGGAACTTCCACCGCCCCATCCGCTTCCACCACTGCTTCTGCCAAGGCTGCTTAAGAGAATTATATCAGCTAAGCCTACACCACCACCGCCACCACGGTTGTTTCTGTTTTTGATGGCAATAATTATCATTATGATGATAAAAACAATAATGGGAGCAAATGGGAAATCGCCATCATCTTTATTTCTTTTCCGTTCGCCTTTATATTTCCCTTTGAAAACATCAAAAAGCGCGTCAGCACCTTTGTCCAATCCGTTGTAATAGCTACCGGCTTTGAATTCGGGAATGATGACGTTCCTAATGATTTCTCCGTTTATACCCGCTGTTAGACGGTCTTCGAGGCCATAACCCGGAGCTATCCAGATTTTGCGTTCTTCTTTAGCCAAAAGGATGAGCACTCCATTGTCTTCTTTAGCCTGTCCGATTCCCCATTCCTGACCCCATTTTGGTGCCAGTATGCCAATGTCTTCGCCTTTGAGGCTTTCAATGGTTATGACCACAATCTGGGTAGAGGTAGAGTCGGAATAACGAATCAGCTTTTCCTCTAACTGCGACTTTTCAGAAGCACTAAGCAGATTGGCATAATCATACACTGAAGTCTGGAAATCGGGTTTCTTCGGGATGTCAAACTGCGCAAAAGTTGACAATGAACCAAATAACAGAGTAACTAAAAATACCATTTTAAAAACTCTTGAATTTCTAATTCGTAATTCGTAATTCGTAATTCTCATGTTTTATCCTATTGATATTTCGTTGGAAAGCTCATTTGTGTCATCATCCTGATGCGGGAAGTGAGTTTTGAGTTGTTCTCCGGCTTTTAAGATACCGTCAATCAGGCCTTGTTTAAAATCTCCATTTCTGAAATGCGAAGCCATTACATCTTTGGTCGAATCCCAAAAATCATCCGCTACTTTTTCGTTAATTCCTTTATCGCCATAAATAGCAAAATGCTTGCTTTTTACTGCAACGTATATGATAACGCCGTTACGTTCTTTGGTATTTTCCATCTTAAGATGACGGAAAACCTCCACCGCCCTGTCTAAAGGGGCGATGGTGTTCTCTTTTTCTATATGGACCCTGATTTCGCCTGAAGTATTTTTTTCGGCTGTGCCAATGGCGGCTACTATTTCCTGCTCTTCTTCAGAGGTCAGGAAGTCTTCTACTTTAGACATTGTCTGTTAGAATTTTACATTCGGAGCTTTATCAGCTCCTGCAGCAGCCTCGAAATATGGTTTTTCTTTTAAGCCATACATCCCCGCAAGAATATTTCTTGGGAACGTATTGATGTTATTGTTATAAGGCTTAACGGCTTCATTGAAACGGGTTCTTGCCGTTAAAATCTGATTCTCCGTGCTTGCAAGTTCATCCTGAAGTTTTAAGAAGTTTTGGTTAGCTTTCAAATCAGGATATTGCTCTACACTTACCAATAATCTTGATAAAGCAGACGAAACACCTGATTGTGCCTGTTGGAAGGCAGCCAATTGTTCCGGAGTTATTTTGCTTGGGTCAACAGTTACTGAAGTAGCTTTTGCTCTTGCTTCAACAACAGCTGTCAATGTAGTTTCTTCGTGTTTAGCATATCCTTTTACAGTTTCAACCAAATTCGGGATAAGGTCAGTTCTTCGTTGGTAAGCTGTTTGAACATTACCCCAGCTCTCTTTAATGTTTTGATCAAAAGTCACGGCTTTGTTATAAATTCCCGAAGCCCAGCTGTAAATGATGAATACTACAACTATTACGATAATCCAAGGTAAAAATTTTCTAAAGTTCATTTTGTTTAATTTAAAGTTGTTTTTTAATTTTTGTTTAATCTGTTTTGCTTTAAGTACAAGCCTAAAGCGAGTTTTTAATGTTTACTAATTGTGCTTTAACTGTTTCCAGTTTGCTGATGATTTCAAACTTATCCAATGTTTTCTTCTGGCCTTCTTTTAAGTGTGTCTTAGCACCTTCGAGCGTAAAGCCGCGTTCTTTGACCAAATGGTAAATCAGTTGTAAGTTCTTCACATCTTCCGGCGTGAACATCCGGTTTCCTTTTGCATTCTTCTTTGGTTTTAGGATATCGAATTCCTTGTCCCAAAAACGAATTAGTGATGCATTAACGTTGAAAGCTTTGGCTACTTCGCCAATGCTGTAATATCTTTTGCCTTCTTTTAGTTCTATATGCATAGTATAAAATTTTAAACTGCCATTAGTCAAGAGACTGATTCTCCTGGTTGGCCATTTTTGATATAACTACATATTCTGCAGCCGAAATATTTCCGTAATAAAAATTAATTGGGTTTACTACTTTGCCGTCTTTGTGGACTTCATAATGCAAATGCGGTCCTTCGCTTCGCCCCGTGCTTCCAACATAACCGATTAAATCGCCACGTTTTACACGCTGTCCCGCACGGCAGTTGTATTTGCTCAAATGACCGTATAAGGTCAGGTAACCAAATCCGTGATTGATTTCAATATGGTTTCCGTATCCCGATTTCGAATTGTCGGCAG
>DBIH01000234.1:3555-4063 GCA_002296885.1 Flavobacterium sp. UBA807
GGGCCACAACCCCATCACCTGTAGCGTAAACCGGAGTTCCTATGTTAGCAGTAAAATCCATTCCTTCATGCATTTTCCTAACTTTTGTAAACGGGTCGCTTCGATAACCAAACCCTGAAGCAATTCTTTTCAATGCTTCATTTTTTACGGGTTGGATTGCCGGAATTGCTGCAAGCAGTTTGTTTTTTTCTTTCGCCAGTTTCAATATTTCATCTAAGGATTTCGACTGAATCGCTAATTCTTTTGAAATGACATCCACACGTTTGGAAGTGTTGATTACCAAATCGGAATTATTAAAACCTTCGAGTTCCTTGTATCGGTTGACACCGCCAAAGCCTGCTTTTCGCTGTTCATTCGGAATCGGCGACGTATTGAAATAAGCACGGTACACATTGTTATCCCTGTCGGCAACATCAGCTAAAACTTCATCGATTTCATCCATCTTTTTATTCAAAATGGAATAACGCAGTTTCATCGTCTCGATTTCACGAGCCTGCAAACGGTCTTT
>DBIH01000098.1 GCA_002296885.1 Flavobacterium sp. UBA807
AGGATAATATTCCCATAATCTTTTTCGTTACTGTAACGCCCCGGATATTTCAAAATATACTCAAAAGACTGGGAACGTTTTCCTGAACTTTCACCGGTTTTCCCCGGAGAAGCTTCCAAACTCTGTTCGCTGAGCGCTTCCATCACTTCGTCTGCAGAAATGTTGTAAGCCGTCATTCTATCGGGTTTTAACCAGATACGCATCGCATAATCACGGGTTCCAATAATGTCGGCATCACCAACACCCTTTACTCTCTTGATTTCGGAAAGCAGGTTAATATCAGCAAAGTTGTAAAGGAATTTCTGATTCGCTTTTGGATCGTCACTATATACATTGACATACAAAAGCATATTTGGTTCCTCACGGGTAATCTTTACTCCTTCACGCACAACCAGCGGAGGTAACTTATTGATTGCCGACGAAATGTGGTTCTGAACGTTAATAGCGGCAACGTTAGGATCGGTACCCAAATCAAAAACAATCTGTATAGAGGCTTCACCATCATTTCCGGCATCGGAGTCCATGTATTTCATACCCGGGATCCCGTTAAGGGCCCTTTCCATCGGGATGATTACAGATTTGATGAGCAATTCGTTGTTTGCTCCAGGATACTCAGCAGTGATGTTAACCTTAGGCGGTGAAATCGAAGGGAATTGGGTAACAGGTAGTTTTACTAATGATAAAACTCCTAAGAATACAATGATCAATGAGATCACAATAGACAGAACAGGTCTGCGAATAAATTTTTTAAACATGATTGTTCGCTTTTATGTAAAACTAGTCTGCTTTTAATTTTAAGGAAGAAAGGACTTTTTTAGGGTCTTCAAATTTTGTTTCCACTTTTTGATCTTCTTTCACCTTTTGAACCCCTTCCACAAGGAATTTCTCATCGGCTTTTAGTCCTGAAGAAAGGATATAGATATCTGGGAGTTCGTAGGCAACTTTAATTTCCCGTGATCTTGCTATACCATCTTTACCAACTACGAAAACGAATTTCTGATCCTGCATTTCATAAGTTGCTTTTTGGGGAATAATCACGGCATTTTTTAAAGGAACGGTCATTTCAACTTTTCCTGTTTCACCGTTTTTGAGCAACTTGTCGGGGTTAGGGAAGCTGGCACGGAACGCAATGTTTCCGGTTTCGTTGTCAAATTCACCTTCAATCACTTCAACTTTTCCTCTATATTTCAAAAGATCACCATTAGCAAGCATTAAACCAACATCTTTGTTGGAGCTGCTTTTCTCGTTGTTTTGATAATTGATGTATTCGGGTTCTGAAACATTGAAATAAGCAAACATTTTGGAGTTGTCTGACAGCGTAGTCAACAATTCGCCTTCATCGATAAGGCTTCCCAGTTTCTTTGGAAGACGGTCAATCGTTCCGGCAAAAGGGGCACGGATTTCGGTAAATGATAAATGTAGTTTCGCCAATGATACTTCGGCATTCGCCTGATCTAATTTGGCCTGTGCTACTGCCTGCTCACTTTTGGAAACAATATTTTTATCCGCAAGGGATTTGGTATTCTTTAGTTCAATTTCTGCTTCTTTTGCCTCGCCTTGAGCCTTTAGCAACTCGGCCTGGTACATTCCCGGCATGATACGGAACAATAATTGTCCCTGAGTTACAAATTGACCTTCATCTACATAGATATTTTGTAGATATCCTTTCTCCTGAGCACGTATTTCGATGTTGCGTACCGATTTGATTTGCGATACGTATTCCTTGGTAAAGGAAGTATCCACTACAACAGCATTGGTTACTGTAAAGTTTGTTTTTTCTTCTTTTTGTTCTTCTTTTTTGGCGCAGCTGCTTAGGTTCAGCAAAGCACCGATGCTTAAAAGCATTATGAGCTTGTTCATGATTTTCTGTTTTTGTTTTTAAAAAAAGTGGTTTCCGATTGTTGTGTTTTATAGGGACAATCGGTGGGGAACGACATTAAAATAAAATCATATTCGCAGTACGCGTAACGAGATGTAATTATAGCGGGGTAAGCGAGAAAAATTAACGTGATAATAGATGTTGTCGCAAAGGGTTTTGCTACTATAATCGGTCGTTAACTGGCTGCTGTTAAAAAGGGTATTCGTAATGTAAAACTTGTCTTTTCCTGAAGAATTGTGATCGTCACACTCATCAAAATCATCTTCAAAATCGGTTAGTAATTCGATTTTGTGTGAAAGAAGACCTTTTTTGGAAACACCATGACGGGAGGCGTTTTTATGAGCAGCAACCTTTGCTTTAACATTCTGGGCAGATGTCATAGCATGTGTTTGGCTGTTTGTAAATAACAGACCAAGGAAAAGGATGTATAGGATTGCTCTTCTCATAATTTGTGGACAAATGTAATGTGTTACTTAAAAAGCGAAACATTTTTTTAACGTTTTTTAACAAATCTTAAGGTGATTTTAAGGAAAGCAAACAACTAAATCGATTTCGGGAAATTATTTATAACAATAATAAATAACATACAAAATATAGGGTTTTGATTTGAGTTGCTGTTAACGTAAAGTTACAAGAAACCTTACACGCCATGCCATAATGAATTATGTCTCAAAAACAAAAAACCATGTATTAATCATGGCTTTTTTATTCCTTGTATTTCAATTGGGAATAGCCCAGTCAGAGCAGCATCCTGCTGACTCTTTGCAAAAGAATCATCCGGTTTTGTATGATTCGATTCTTAAAAGAAAGGTACAACAGTATCAGATGCCGGACAGGAATACGGTTTATCAATTTCCAAAACCAAAAATATGGGATATGTTCAGATACATTCCAAATGACATATATGGTATGGGAAAATTTACGGTCCAGAAGGAGAATTTAAAATGGGATGCTTTGGCTTTGGGAAGTACACTCGCTATTCTTCCGTTTGATCAAAAAATAGCAGATGAAGCTGATGTACTTGGCGAAAAACTTGGCGGCTGGAATAAAGACAGCCATTACGAAAAATTATTCGGGGTATTAAATATCATTCCTCAAAATATACCTTCGGCGGTTTATTATATGGGGAATGGCGGGACAACCTTACTGCTCAGCTGGCTTTTTTATGGTATTGGAAAATTCAGCCACAATGATTACAGGGCTTTGAACACTTCTAACGAGTTGGTTGAATGCCTTTTTTCAGTAGGGATTACAACCCAAACGCTGAAGCACATCACTGGAAGGCAAAGCCCAAGTAGGGCAATACCTGACGGAAATAATGGTGGAGCGTGGAATCCTTTTCCAAGTTTACCCGCTTTTCAGCAAAACGAACCTAATTATGATGCCATGCCATCGGGGCATATTGCCACATTCATGGCTACTGTAACTATCATTTCTACTAATTATCCTGAAATAAAATGGATAAAACCTGTCGGGTATTCTTTAATGAGCGTATTGGCTTTTAATATGGTAAGCGGTAAAGTACATTGGGCATCAGATTATCCTATCGGCATATTCATTGGTTATGTGATGGGGAAAGAAATCGCTAACAGACGGATTAAAAAAATCCCAAAAGATACTGTTGGATTCCTGCCTGAAAAACCCAAAAAATATAAGTTTGATTACAATATCAATAACTATTATAAAAGCACACTAATTGGTGCTACACTTACTTTTTAAACATTCATCATGAAAATCGCAAAACTTGTTTTCTTATTTCTTTTGACTGCCATAACTGCATCGGCACAAAACAGTCCAACGATTGATACATCAGCCATAGCGGCACCAAAGAATATAAAATTCAATTACAAACAACTTATCATTCCATCGCTTCTTATAGGATATGGAGTTGTGGGACTTGGAAGCGATGGTTTGCAGGGCTGGAATATTGATATCAGAAATGAAGTTGTAGAAGATATCGACAAGAAATTAACGATTGATGACTTTTTGCAATATACGCCTGCCGTATCTGTTTATGCCCTGAATGCTTTTGGAGTTAAGGGCAAAAACAACTTCAAAGACAGAAGTATTGTATTGGGAACCTCAATGGTCTTTGTATTCACAACCGTAACTGCCTTAAAGAAAATAACCAAAGAAGAACGTCCTGACGGATCTAACAATGCCTCTTTTCCTTCGGGGCACACCGCCTTGGCATTTGCAGGAGCCGAATTCCTCTATCAGGAATACAAGGATGTTTCGGTTTGGTATGGCGTTGCCGGATATGCTGCTGCAACCACCACAGGGCTTTTCCGTATTTACAATAACAAACACTGGCTTACCGATGTGGTTGCCGGAGCAGGATTTGGAATACTCAGCACAAAAGCAGCTTATTGGCTTCAGCCCTATATAAGCAAACATATTTTTGGTTCATCTGCCAATAAATCAACAGGAGCATTGTTTGCACCATATTATGATGGAAAGCAGATGGGAGGCTCGTTTGTTATGTCGTTTTAAACAAATTTTTCACCAAAGATTATGGTGAAAGAAGAACCTTCTCATCAAATACCATGTTTAAATAATTAGCCCTGCGCCAATTGGCGCAGGGCTGCAACGAATGTAAAAACCAGAACTATTTCGTCCTGCCATTAAAAACAGCACTAAACTGATAGTATTCTGATAATCTCAGATAACATTCAGTTGCTTTTAAGTGTTTACAGGGATTCAGGCATCAATTGCATTGCGCCGGAATGGCATTCCCATAAATAGTATTTTATTACCCCTTAGAGCTGGTTTTAATATATACCTACAAAGTTAGAGCATGCCGTTCAGTGAGGCGTTACATAATTTAAAAGGGGTTTTACAGAATTTTAATCCGTAGTATTTTAGGAATAAAAAGCCCCGCCGCGGCGAGGCTTTTGAGCTGATGTTAGCATATTTTATCCGAAAAAAGGGGTCAGCAGCTGAACGAATTGCTTCATCGTAGATGGTTTGATAAGATAATCGTCTGCGCCCAGTTTCTTTGCCGAACTTATTGTTTCGGGTTGCGAAGAAGTAGACAGGATATACACAGGTGCATTAAAACCGTGCAGACCTTTTACGGCTCTTAAAAACTCGAAGCCATCCATACCGGGCATGTTCAAATCGAGGAAAATGACCTCGGGAGAAAGTTCGCGGGAAATAATCTTTTTGAGTGCGGTAGCCGCGCAGCTAAGGGAGATACAGTTTACAGGAGGTTTAAACTCGTCAACCGTTGTCGAGAAGATTTCCAGGTCGTCCGGATCATCGTCTATGTGTAGTACATTATTATATCTCATCATAAGAAATTTTTAAATTAAACGATCCAACAATTCCGTAGAATTGGATAAAGTACTTTAAATTATCATTTCTTCTGAGTGAAATTAGAACTTAAAATTTAAATAATAGAACTACCTTGTTTTAGGCAGGACTAAGAACACAGCTTTGCTAAATAAATCTTATTGCCTTGCTAAAGGTAGGCATAATAAGTCAGCAAAACCCAAAAGGAGTGTTAATGTTTTGATTTTGGATTGTTTATGAGGGTTATGATGGG
>DBIH01000268.1 GCA_002296885.1 Flavobacterium sp. UBA807
TATCATTGGGGTACATCGCAAGTTGTTAGCTATACTAATTCTAAAAATCAACATTTGCAGGGTGCATTGTACTACCCGGCAAACTATAACCCATCAAAAAAATACCCTATGGTAGTTTATATTTATGAGCGGTTGAGTCAGGAGGTTCATCGATATGTTAACCCAACACTGCACAACAACACTGGTATTAATACCAGCAATTTGACTGCTCAGGGTTATTTGGTGCTACACCCTGATATTTCGTATGTAATGGATGATGTTGGTAATTCCGCCACTGATTGCGTGGTTAGTGCTACTAAAGCCGTAATTTCAATGGGGATAGTACAACCTGATAAAATAGCTTTAACGGGGCATTCATTTGGGGGCTATGAAGCTAATTTTATAGCTACGCAAACTAATCTTTTTGCTACAATTGTTTCGGGTGCAGGCTCTTCGGATTTGGTGAACACTTATCTTTCGATTGGGTGGAATACCGGTAAAGTAGAAACTTGGCGATTTGAAGATCACCAGTATCGAATGCAGCAACCGATGTATACTAATATGCAAGGTTTTTTACGAAATTCACCTGTTATGCAGGCTCCAAAGATTACTACTCCGATGCTCATTTGGACGGGTGAAGAGGACAGGCAAGTGGATTATCATCAAAGCATTGAAATGTACAATGCTTTACGAAGGTTAGGAAAGAAAGCTATTATGCTGATGTATCCTGGTAATGGGCATATATTATCTGAACGCAATAGTCGTGAAGATTTCACGCATCGGTATGAAGCATGGCTAGCTACTTATTTGAAAGATGCTCCTGCACCAGAATGGATTGCAAAAGGAATGCGGTAGTTTATTGCTATTGCCTAAATGAAAAAGCAGTTCCTAGATAATAGAACTGCTTTTTTGTGTTTACTGGTTTAGTTAAGTCTCCACAACTGAACCGCACAATGAGTGGCATCGGTCATACCGAAGATTTGTGCTCCGCCCGTTTGGGTTTCGGTACACAAAACTCCTGTGTTCACGTTGTCACAGTTGTTTTTAAACACACAAGTAGGACCTTGTTTGATGTAGCCCGGCACTGAGCTTACTACTTTAGCATTTTTAGATGCTGTAGTAGTGAAGGCACTGGCTACTGCTGCTGTAAAAAGGATTACAGACAGCACCATTTTTCCATTTTTCATGATGTTAAAATTTAAGTTATTGATTTGATCTACTTTTTTCTACAGGTGTTCGATCTTATTCCTGATGCTATATCGTTTATCGCCTTGCTGTTTTATCGAGTTGGTAGGCTACCAGATTGTTATTGAACAGGAAGTACACTTTGTCTTTTGTGGCGCACATGGTTTGTGGTTTTTTATCGTTTAGATTATAGACATAAAAGCTGTATTCATAGGCTTTGGTGTTGAGGTTGTAAACATCAATCACAGACGTTTGTTTCCAAAGGGTAAGTGATTCATAACGCCCTCGAAGATTGGAATTGATAAATAATTGATTGCCTGAAGTACTGCTTAGTTTATTAACCATTAATGGTGGTTCTGCCATTTTTCGGTCGCCGTTTCTCAAGGTGGCAATTTTAATTTTAGCGGTAGTTGTCGTATCAATGGTGTTCCCGCGATAAGAAAGTTTTAAAGTTTTATCGGCAACAATAAATTGATTGCGGTAATAATAGCTATAAATGAGTTTTTGAATTTGGGGATTGTAGTGCAGTAGTCCATCGCAATCGAAGATGCCGTCTATTTGTTTTTGTAAAAGCCCTTCGCCATAGATTACCTTTGTTTTGTTGTTTGTAAAGGCCATTTTTCCCAGAATGCTTTGGCCGGTCTTTGGACTTTTACCGCGAAAGATTGCTGCAGTAGAATCGATAGGTTCAAAGGCTGAAAAATAGGTTTTTGTTTCTTGAATTTGGGTTGCTTTCCAGTTGGTTGTTTTACCGATAAATAGGCACGGCACAGTTCCGTCAGTTAGGTAAAACCAGGAATCAATAACACGAACTTGGGCTGAGGTAAAAGGCAGTTTATAATTATTGAGCTCTATTTTATAATTGCCGACAATTTTTAAATCACTACTGATGGCTGTTATTGATAGCGGCGCAGCATAGTTGCCAAAATAAAGAATGCCATTGGCCATCCCTGCAAAATAATATCCGTTGTATTGCAAATTTAGCTGAGCTGCTTTACTGTAAAGATGTGGTGGGTATCTGCGGACAAAGTTGTTTTCCTGATGGATGATTTGCTCTGATTTTAGAAAAAGCAGAAGCACTATTCCAATTGCAAAAATGCCGGTTGAGAGCAACAGCAGCACTTTATATCTTGTTTTCCAGATTTTGTTTTGTAGTGGTAATTGTTCTAACGAAAAAAGGATGGCGACTGCGGCAAGAAAACAAAAAACTAAATTGAATAGTAAGTGTTGATTCCATGTCATTTTTTCCAAAATTCCACCGCAAGAACAAGGCACAAATTCACTGTAATACAATATGATATAGATGTAAGCCGAGAACATCATCATTAATCCAAAAGAGGCTACCAAGGCAAAGAATCGTGCGCGGTTGAACATTAATAAAATAGCAATACCAATTTCCAACGCCGGGATAAACCAAGAAACCCAACCTGCAAAGGCACTTAGTAACGGAGACTGCCCGAGTTGAATGGTAAAGCTTTCGTAGTCTGATAATTTGCTGAAAGCTGCATAGGTGAAAAGTATGATAAACAAGTAGCCAACGATTTCTATGAAGTACTTTTTAATGGTGATGCTGATTTTCATTGCCAGTATTTTAGATGTTGTAAAATTCTGTAAATGAAATGTTTAAAAAATGGCGATTTGGGAATTTGATTATGCAAAATGGAATTGTGGCTTAATTGTCATTCTTGTTCCGGCTGAGGTCGCTTGGCGCGTATTTGTACTTTTTCCTAAAGGCCTTAAAGAAATTAGTATAGTCGTTAAAACCGCAGAGAAATGATATTTCCTTTAGTGGAATTGTTGTTTTCTCTATTAAAAAATGTGCTTTTTTTAAGCGTTCATCATTGTAGAATTGATAGATGCTCGTTTTGAGTGTTTTTCTGAAATGATCTTTCAAAAAGAATTCGTTTGTGCCAAACATTTTAGAAAGTTCTTTTGTCGTTGGCAGCGGTTCCTCTAAATTATTTAAGATGTAATCCTGGACTTTTTGGATGATTACTGTCGCAGCGTCATTACCAGTCAGAATGGGGTGGGTGAAATTGTTTGGATTTAAGTAGTTTGCCATTTGCATTTTTTCAGCAACTTCATTTAGCAATTGGGCCACTTCATCGAATTGATGGTCTTCACCATCTAGCTTTATCCGAAATGCCAAGTTACCTGTTGCCATCTCTAACAACATACGGTAAATAGTTTTTATTCGTTGGTGGTTTTGTTCTGTGTCCATGTAATGATATAGCGTAAAGAAGTCTCCGGAAGTAATGGGGAAGTATTGACAAAGCTATATAAAGAAAATTCCCGAATCAAAAAGTATAGTGTGTGATTCGGGAATTTAATACTATAAAAAACTTCAAGTTTCTTAAATTATACAGGCATAGTTACGAGCTTTTCGCAAAGTTTTGTGATTGTAGTTTTTGCTTTAAAATTGCCATGTCATCACTTACTCTTTTATCTACTATTTTGGCATAATGTTGGGTTGTTCTGAGGCTCTTATGACCTAACATTTTGCTAACGCTTTCTATAGGAACACCATTAGTGAGCGTTACAGAAGTTGCAAATGAATGTCTGGCCATGTGAAATGTAATTTCTTTTTGTATGCCACAAACATCACCAATCTCTTTGAGATAGCTATTCATCTTCTGATTGCTTAATACAGGCAGAATTCTATCTTCGTTTAAGCACTTTGGATGATCTGCATATTTTCGAATCAACTCTTCAGCAACAGGCAATAATGGGATCTTAGACCTGGTGTCTGTTTTTTGACGGTTTTTGAATATCCATTTATTACCATCGATTCCAATTCCTAAATGGTCTTTGCGAAGTTGCTGTACATCGATATAGGCCAAACCTGTGAAGCAGCAGAAAATGAAAATGTCCCGCACTTGTTCTAATCGTTTATTCATAAACTTTTTGGAGTAGATTTTTTGAATTTCCTCTTCGGTCAAAAACTCTTTGTCAACTTCATAAACTTTGCCTTCGTATTTGCTAAATGGATTTTTCTCCAGCCAATCATTATTCAAACATATGTTTATGATTTTGCGGAAGTTCCTAACGTATTTTACTGCCGTATTGTTGGAACAAACTTTTACACTACGCAGATAGAATTCAAAATCAGTAATAAACGCATGGTCAATTTTTATTAAGGCAATATCGTCATCATTGATTTTCCAGGAAAGGAAGTTTTGTATATGATTCAATGTTACTTCGAATCGTTGCAGTGTACCACGAGCATATTGCTTTCCGATTAATTCGCGCATTTTATTGTTATGGTCTTGAAATACTGTTACTAACGTCCTATGGTTTTTGTATATACCACTTATTATC
>DBIH01000236.1 GCA_002296885.1 Flavobacterium sp. UBA807
ATTGTAATAGAGCTTCCTTTCTTTTCTATATATCCTTCATCCTTAAAATCACTCAATGTCCGGCTCACTGTCTCAGGAGCCGTGCCCGACATTGCGGCAAGATCGATGCGGCTGATAGTAACTATATTAGTGTTTTCCTGTTTCTGAAGCCGAAGCAACGCTTCTGCAATCCTTTTTCGGACAGATTGATATGCCAATTGTAATAACTGTTCTTCCTGTTGCCTGATTTGGTTGGATAAAATCCCTATAAACTTCTCAGCTACATCAGGATAAAGGACAATAAATTTTTCAAACTGATCTCTTGGAAAATTTGACAAATGGCAGTCTTCTATGGCAATTGCCGTTTCGTTATAACTGTCACCTGAGAACAATGTATTGATACCAATAAATGCATCGGCCTCAAACATTCCTGTCATAAGTTCTCTGCCGTCTTCCGCCATTTTGGTGGTTTTTACTTTCCCGTCAAGCACAACCCAAATTCCACTTGCTCTGTCACCTTCATAATATATTGTCTGATTCTTTTTAAAAGACCTGACTTTCCTTTCTTCCAGCGCAAACTTAAGCTCATTTAAACCATCTTTTTCTGCAACGATATTATTAAGGCTTTGAATCGATTTGCTGTAATATTCCTGCTGAATCACTTTTTTCCTGAGTCTCGTTTCAATAGCGTTTAGCAATTCGGTATCATCAAAAGGTTTTGTAAGATAATCATCCGCGCCAAGTTCCATACCCTTTCTTATATCTGCTCTTTCTGATTTTGCGGTCATAAAAATAAACGGAATTGTTTTGGTCGCATCATTTTTGCTCAACAGATGCAACACGCCATAACCGTCAAGGTCGCCCATCATAATATCACAAAGTATCAAATCCGGCAAATGCTTTATAGCTATTTCAGTTCCGGTTTTGCCGTTATCAGCCTCATAAACTTCATATCCGCATAACCGGAGTATTTCCGTTACATTTTCACGGATGTCGTTGTTGTCTTCAATGATTAGTATTTTTGTCATGCTACTGGAAATGTAAGTGTAAATAATGTTCCTTTATTTGGATTGCTTTCAAAAGTAATGTTTCCATTCATAAGCTCTACATAACGTGCAACAATATTTAACCCGAGACCGGTCCCCAAGATATTGCCCGTATTGTTAGCTCTGAAAAAAGCTCCAAAAAGATACTTCTGATCTTCCAAAGGAATTCCAATGCCGTTATCTTTTACTGAAATAACATATTTTTTTGGAGTTATTTCTGTCCTGAATTCAATTAAAGCACCTTCATTCGAGTACTTTATAGCGTTGGTAATTAAGTTAATAATACAATTCTTGATAAGGTTTTTATCAAGTTTAACAATTGATTGTTCCGTCAGGTTTTGATAATCAATATTTTGATTAGGTTTGGCCAGAGATTGCATTTCTTCGGAGACTTCAGTGGCCAGCTCCTTTAAATCAAACTCCGTAAGTTGTGCTTCAACTTTGCCGCTTTCCAGCTTTTCAATTTGAAGGAAATTGTTAAGAATAGCTGTAAGCCCTGTAACGGAACTTTTGACTTTATTGACATGCTTTGCGATTTCAGCCACTCCGGCTGTTTCTGCATATTTTTCTATAAGTGATGCTGAAAGCTGTATCGTACTTAACGGCGTCCTGAATTCATGTGATGCCATCGAGATAAAACGGCTTTTAAGTTGATTGAGCTCCTTTTCACTTTCAAGCGAATTACTAATCTGCTCTTTCGCAATTTCTAAAGCAAGAATAGTGTCATTAAGCGACTGTGTCCTAACCTCAACCAACTCTTCCAAGTGGAGCGTATAATCCTTTAGACGTTCCTCAATTTCCTTGTGCTGCGTAAGATCATGGATAAAGCCTACATAAAAAACTTCCTCATTATATTTTACCTCACTAACCCCAAGGCGCATCGGAAATGTGGTTCCGTCTCTCTTCAAACCCGTTACCTCACGACCAATGCCAATGATACGGGGCTTGTGTGTTACGTGATAGCGTCTTATATAATGATCGTGCTGAAGACTGTCCGGCATTGGCATTAATATCGAAATATTATTTCCTATAACTTCTTCGGGAAGATAACCAAATAATTTACAGCCAGATGGGTTAATACTTTGCACTATACCTTCGCCATTAATGGAAATAATTCCATCAATAGCATTTTGGACTATAGCATTTAATAGTTCTGAATTCTTCATTAGGGTTTGATTGTATCAAAGATATAAAATAAAGCCAAGATTTGATGATTAGCATCATTTTTTGATATGCTTCAAGTCATTCGTTTAAACAGTTAATAATCTGAAATTTGACTCAGAACAATAATCCAAATTACTATTCCGATGAATGAAATATTTACCTATGATGTTGATGTTACCTGGCTTGAAAACCGAAAAGGGATTCTAAAATCATCTGTACTTGATGAACAGATTGAAGTTGTTACGCCTCCCGAATTCGCAAAAGGAATACCCGGAATCTGGTCTCCGGAACATTTATTTGTTGCAGCTGCTGTTAGTTGTTTTATGACAACTTTTTTGGCTATTGCCGAAAAATCGCGACTTGAATTTATTGATTTTTCATGCAAGTCAACCGGAATACTCGAAAAAAAAGAAAATGGCCTTATGATAAGCAGCATTACATTACAACCTATTGTAAAAGTCCCTGATGATTCGATGATTGAGAAAGCGCAGAAAGTTCTCGAGTTATCGCATAAATCCTGTCTTATACTAAACTCTGTAAAATCTGAAATTATATTTATGCCACACATACAATGTGATGACACAGTATCAAATAATGATATATCTCGTTAAATAATATAATTAATTACTATTTTAGATATACTATTTGCTATTCAATTGGGTGGATTTATATTAATTTATGAAAATCATTAAAAACTCGGGCGATATTGTCGATTTCAGCAGGAACAAACTAAAGCGTTCACTACTAAAATCGGGGGCTTCAGATAGCGAAGCAGAAGACATCGTGCTTGCTGTCGAGAGCCAGCTTACACAAGGAATGAGCACACGTCATATTTACCGTATGGCGGAAAAACTGCTTAAAAAAATTTCTGCTCCTCATGCCGCCAGATACAATCTCCGAACAGCCATCCAACAATTGGGACCTGCCGGTTTTTTCTTTGAGAAGTTTGTTTCGCTAATTTTTGCATCAGAAGGCTATCAAGTAAGAAACAATCTTATGCTGCAAGGTAAATGCGTATCACATGAAATAGATATTGTAATCAGAAAAAATGCTGTAACCACCATGATAGAATGTAAATTCCATGCTAAGAATGCATCAATTTCAGATGTAAAGGTTCCAATGTATATCCTCTCCCGATTTAACGATTTAAAAAATAAAACCCATAGGATTTTTCAAAATAAGGATACCATTGACGATTGCAAGATTGTAACCAATAATCGTTTTTCTATTGATGCTGAAACCTTTGCAAAGTGCTCGGGGATTGATTTGCTTAGTTGGGATTATCCAAAAAATGACAGCCTCAAAACAAAAATTGATGACAAGGCACTTTATCCGATAACCTGCTTGACTACACTAACATTGGTGGAGAAACAGAAGCTTCTCATTATGGAAATCATACTTGTAAAACAACTGATTGAGAATACAGAAGCACTTTTTACCATAGGAATTAGCGAAGGGCGTCAAAAGAATATTATTAATGAAGCCGCCGGGCTTTGCAAATACCTAATAAAATGAAGATTCAATTTATTGGTGGTGCCGGAACCGTAACCGGTTCAAAAACACTCATAGAAAGTAACGGTCTGCGGATACTTGTTGACTGCGGACAATTTCAGGGAATTAAAGCACTACGGGAGTTAAACTGGCAGCCATTACCAATTTTGCCTTCATCAATAGATTTTGTCCTGCTAACTCATGGCCATCTCGATCATTGCGGGTGGCTTCCCAGATTAGTTGCTCAGGGTTTTGAAGGAAAAATTTATTGTAGTTCACCAACTAAGGATGTTGCCAAGCTGGTCATGCTCGATAGTGCCAAGATACAGGAAGAAGAAGCATTGTTGGCCAATAAAAATAAATATTCCAAGCATGAAACAGCCGAACCTCTTTATACTGTTGATCAGGCTGAGAAAGTCCTTTCTCACTTCCATGTCATTGAACCCAGAAAACCAATAGCACTGGATGCTGAAATAAGTGTAGTTTTTTCTAATGCAGGCCATATCATTGGGGCCTGTAGTATTACATTAAGCATCGAAAACAAAACGCTGGTATTTTCCGGTGACATCGGTCGAAATGAAGATCCGTTGATGTACCCTCCTGTTTACCCCAAAAAAGCAGACTATGTATTTATGGAAAGTACATACGGCAACAGGATTCATCCAAAAACTGATGTTAAGCTTGAACTTGAGACTTACATCAATAATACAATTCTTGATGAAGGAACAGTAATCATTCCGGGATTTGCCGTAGAAAGAACGCAATCGATTATGTACCTCCTATGGCAACTAAAAAAGGAAGGAAAGCTTCCGGATGTGCCTTATATCCTTGACACTCCGATGGGATTAAGTGTTCTGGATATCTTTCAGGCAAATAGCAAATGGCATAAACTTTCTGCCGAAGATATTACCGAAATGTGCAAGATGTTTACCATGCTCACCGATTATCAGGAAACCGTAAATACCATTTATGATAATAGGCCAAAAGTTGTTATTGCGGCAAGCGGCATGGTTACCGGAGGTCGTGTATTATCTTATCTGGAATATTATATCAGCATACCAACAACCGCTGTTATCATAGTCGGTTATCAGGCAGAAGGAACAAGAGGGCGCAAACTTTTACAAGGAGACAAACAAATCAAAATCCACGGTAATTACCATGATGTAAATGCAAAAATCCTTGAAATAAATGGATTATCGGCGCACGGCGATCAGAATGATCTCATAAACTGGTTATCGGAACTGCAAAACAAACCTCAAAAAGTATTTCTGATGCATGGTGAAAATGAGCCGGCAGATGAACTTCGTATAAAGATACAGGAACGTTACGGTTTTGATTGCTCGGTAGCTCAAATGTGGCAATCAGTTGAAATTTAAATGCCATTACATTTATTTTATTAATCGACAGTAGATTTATTTTAAAAACAAAAACTGTTGTTTTTTCTGAATGACCAACATCATTTTTATTGTTTTAACTCAATTCTAACTTAGCAAAAAATTAAAACAATGACTAATTCACTGATTAAGAAATACAATGTACCCGGTCCGCGCTATACGAGTTATCCAACCGTTCCTTACTGGGATGATAATTTTGATTTTTATGACTGGGTAAAAACATTTACGGTTTCCTATCTAAAAAACAGAAACGAAGGTTTGAGCATCTATATCCATCTTCCTTTTTGCGAAAGCATGTGTACGTTTTGCGGCTGCCATAAGAGAATCACAAAAAATCATAAAGTTGAACATCCTTATATTCAGGGATTGCTTAAGGAATGGCAATTATACTGCAGATTATTTAAAGAGAAACCACTTATAAGTGAAATCCATCTTGGCGGTGGAACCCCTACATTTTTTTCTCCGGGTAAACTTAAATCCCTTATTAATGGCATATTTGCTCTGGCAAATAAAGCTCCCGATTGTGAAATGAGTTTTGAAGGACATCCGAATAATACAACAAGGGAGCATTTAGAACAACTCTACCGGCTTGGCTTCAGAAGAGTAAGTTTCGGCGTTCAGGATTATTCCGAAAAAGTGCAGAAAGCAATCCACCGAATCCAACCTTATAGCCAGGTAGCAAAAGTTACACTTTGGGCAAGGGATATTGGATATACGTCAATTGGACATGATATCATTTTCGGATTGCCATTCCAGCAAATTGAAGACGTAGTTGACACTATTGAAAAAACAAAAACATTGCTTCCTGACCGGATTGCTTTTTATAGTTATGCCCACGTGCCGTGGATTAAAGGAAATGGCCAGCGTGGCTTTAAGGAACAGGATATCCCAAAAGACGAGGAGAAACGTATTTTATATGAAGTTGGGAAAAGCCTTTTACAGCATCACGGTTATGAAGAAATTGGCATGGACCATTTTGCCCTTCCCTCCGACAGCCTTTATAAAGCTTCGGAAACAGGAAAACTTCACAGAAATTTCATGGGTTATACCACAACACAATCAAAAATTATGATTGGATTAGGGGTTTCTGCCATAGGCGACAGCTGGTATGGGTTTGCGCAAAATGTCAAAAGTATTGAAGATTATTATCAACTTTTATCCGAAGATCAATTACCTCTTGTAAAAGGACACATCCTAACATCAGAGGATTTAATCATCAGGCAGCACATTCAAAATCTAATGTGCCGTTTTGAAACATCATGGCGCAATGATGAACTTTATTTTGAAGAAATTCCAACGGTTATTTCAGAACTCAAAGAAATGGAAAACGATGGTTTGGTAATGATTGGCAAAAATTTTATTAAAGTTACTAAAACCGGCCGAGCCTTTATAAGGAATATCTGCATGGCTTTTGATCTTCGGTTGAAAAAGACACGGGCAGAGAGACAATTGTTTTCGATGACTGTGTAAATTTGCATAGTCAAATCAATTAAGTTGGACCATCTGATTTATTTCATATTATTGGCTTTATTAGCCGAGATTTTGGGAACTGTAGGCGGTTTTGGTTCTTCATTGTTCTTTGTCCCTATTGCCAGTTACTTTCTGGATTTTCATTCGGTTCTTGGCGTTACAGCCATGTTTCATGTGTTAAGCAACCTCACAAAAATTGGTTTTTTTAATAAGGGTGTTGATAAAAAACTAATCCTAAACCTTGGCATTCCTGCTGTATTATTTGTGATTCTGGGTGCATACTTGAGTCAGTTCATCAACACCAAATGGCTTGAAATAGCTTTATCTGTTTTCCTTATTGGGCTTAGTCTTTTCTTTTTGATTTTTAAAAATATCATCATCAAACCAAATACTTTTAATAGTGTAACAGGAGGTATAACTTCGGGGTTTATTGCAGGTTTGATTGGTACAGGAGGCTCTATTCGCGGAATGACACTTGCCGCATTTAACTTAAGGATGGAGGTGTTCATAGCTACTTCTGCCGTTATTGATTTAGCGATAGACAGCAGTAGAACTGTTGTATATGCATTAAATGGGTTTGTCCGCAAAGATGATTTGTATCTATTGCCAATACTACTCGTTGTGAGTATAATTGGTACTTTTATCGGTAAAAAACTGCTCGATAAAATCTCAGAAGAGCAGTTCAAAAAAGTTGTTTTGATATTGATTTTAGTAACTGGAATAATCACAGCAATTAAAGCGCTTCTTTTTTAATAAAAAAGCCACGCGTTAAAACGCGTGGCCTTAACAAACTAAACTATCACTAACTAAAAACATTCGTTAATTACTTGCCAGAATGCTAAATATCTCATCCTTGATGTGCAGTAATTTTGCTTTTTTTGCATGTATGATAGGATCAGATGCAAATTCAATTCCATTGTTAAGTCTGCGAATCTCATGTTCTACTTCATCATATTCATCGAACAGCTTTTTAAAATGCGGGTTTTCCAATTTCAATTCATGAATTTTACTTTGGTATTCCGGAAACTCGTGCAATAAATCGTGTTTTTCCATATCGATATTAATTAAGGTTATTAATGACAATTAGGCTGAGCCTGAACGAATAAGTTCATTGTGCCCGGCGATAAATAAGGAATTCCAATTCCCAGTCCTCTGATGATGAATAGAACTCCCAGACAAGTGATGGCAATCGGAATCATTTTTTGAATCCTGTTTCTGACCGTCATTGGGAAAAGTTGTTGTAGGTAAACTACTCCGCTCATAAGAGGCACAGTACCAGCACCGAAAACAGCCATAAACAATACTGAAAACAAAATAGTTGGCATTGCCAAGGCTCCAAAAACGGCAGCATATACCATTGCGCAGGGAAGCAAACCATTTAGGATTCCGATAGAAAAAATTGATTTTAAAGAGGATTTTGAGAATTGTTTTCCTAATAAACTTTTTAATTTCGAAATCAATTGATAAAGTGGTCTCGAAAAATTGTATCTGGCAAAAACATTGGCGGGAAGTGCTATTATAACGATCATTGCCACTCCCGCAAAGATAGAAAGTTGCTGTTGGATTCCCGCCATGTAAAATCCTCTGCCCAATATTCCGAAGAGTAATCCAATTATCGAATAGGAAACTATTCTTCCAAGATGGTAAATTATAATCTGGACAGCTTTTCTTTCAGGGTTTCGTTGGGAAACCGGTAACATCATAGCAATTGGCCCACACATTCCTATGCAATGCAGGCTGCTAATAAGTCCTAAGAAAAAAGCGGCAGTTAACATTTTAATTGTAATAAAGTTCCTTTTTGATCATATACTTTTTTTGATTGTCTTTCCATGACAAAGTTACGTTCCAACGGCCCGGAATTAGATGTTCTTTTTTTATTAGCATTGATTGTCCAGATAGTTTTAAAGGCTCATCAAAATCAAACTTCTTTGCTGATGGTCTATAAAATGCAACATCGCCGGAAATATTTCCGGCGGTTATCTGATCCGGAAATACAATGCTAACCCCATCATCTTGAATATTAATTGAAGGTCTTTGTGTTAACTGTGCCGCATTGCGCATTTTATTCATTTCTTCACTGTAATGCGTATCTTTCTTATAATATTCGTCTACAACAAGTTCATTGTCGTATTTTGAATTAGACTGCACTTTGAAGACGAAAAAGAGTATAAATCCCATAAAAAGCACAAATGCAATCAATATTGAAGTTCCCCAGTTTGGTTTTTTCATGATAATCATTTTTAATTAAAAGTCCGTGGACTCAAAAAGTTGGTTTTCGTAGTTTCAATAAGTTTATTACCTTCATACACGCCTATCTTAATTTTGGTTTTATCGGTACTGAGCAGGTATTGATTTATTTCTATGAATAAAGTTCCTTGTGAAATACTCTGAGCTTTTAAAGATAAATGACTTTGTCCTACAGGCTTAATAGTGCCCTTTTGTGAAATCAAACCAAAATGAATGTCTTTGAACTCATTAGTTGTTTTATTTACAAGTTTAAAAGTGTAAACATTACTGATATTATCACCTTTGTGTTGGTAAAGTTGTCCCGGAATCCTTAAAATATCGGCCTCTACATCGTTTCGAAGGAATAAAATCCCTGTAAGAATACCAAGTAAAATAACCAAGACTGCGGTATAACCTTTCATTCTGGCCGTAAATTGGAAAGGTCTTTTCTTTTCGATTTCATCTTCGGTTGCATAACGAATCAAACCTTTGGGTAATCCAACACCTTTCATAATTGTATCACATTCATCGATACAAGCTGTACAATTAGTGCATTCCAATTGGGTTCCGTTTCGTATATCAATTCCCATTGGACAAACGTGAACGCATTGCATACAATCAATACAATCACCTTTACCGGTTAAAGCACGATCTTCTTTTTTATTGAATTTGGCGCGACCTGTTTCTTTTTCACCTCTTACAAAATCATAGGCAACATTAATGGACTTATTGTCGAGCAATACTCCCTGCAGCCTGCCGTATGGACATACGATGATACATACCTGTTCGCGGAACCATGTAAATACAAAGTAAAAGACACATGTAAATATCAGAAGTGCTATGAAATTACCCATCTGTTTTACAGGACCTTCTTCAATCATCAGCCAAAGTGTATCGCTGCCAACAATGTAAGCCAGAAACACATTTGCAATAAGAAAAGATATGACAAAGAACAAACTCCATTTCAATAACCGTTTCCTGATTTTTTCAGCATCCCATTCCTGTTTTGCCAGTCGCATTTGTGCTCCCCGGTCACCATCAATCCAAAATTCAATGCGTCTGAAAACCATTTCAAGAAAGATAGTCTGTGGGCAAATC
>DBIH01000273.1 GCA_002296885.1 Flavobacterium sp. UBA807
ATACATTTTTATGAGTAAGTTTAAATTAGACGAAGTAGACCACCAAATCTTAGACATGTTGATTGACAACACCCGAATCCCTTTTACGGACATTGCAAAAAAATTACTGATTTCAGCCGGAACAGTTCACGTAAGAGTAAAGAAAATGGAAGATCAGGGAATTATTATGGGTTCTTCTTTATCATTAGATTATGAGAAATTAGGATATTCTTTCATTGCTTATGTTGGTGTGTTTTTGAACAATACTTCGCAAACAAAATTTGTGTTGGAAAGAATCAACGAAATTCCATACGTAACCGTTGCTCACGTAACGACCGGAAAATTCAATATCTTCTGTAAAATACGTGCAAAGGATACCAAGCACGCTAAAGACGTAATCTTCATGATTGATGATATTGAAGGTGTTTACAGAACAGAAACGATGATTTCATTGGAAGAAAGCATCAACGACAAAAAACGTCTGATGCACACAATTTTCCAGGAATTGGATTAGTCTTTAACTCAAAATAAAATTGAAACCTCAAGTGCAAGCTTGAGGTTTTTTTTATACATTTAAAATTCAATTATTCCGCCATGTATACCTTGCCCAAAATAGAACGTTTTAATCAAAATGTATTGTCAAAATACCACATTTATAACAGTGTATTTATCACATTGCCGTTTGATGCTATTGATAATACAGGGGTTTTGCTTCCATTGTTTTCAGAAGTTTGTGATACCGGGTTCAAAAATAATTGGTCGCCAAGACAAATAGTAGATTTTTTTGCCGAGAAATATATGGATAACGCCTCTGAAGAAGAGAAAATCGATTTATTGTTTCGCTTTATTCAGTATGTAGAACGTCAGATTGTTCTTTTTGATGCCATTGAAGATACGGCTTTTCCAATAATCAATAATCTGGAAGGAAGAGGTTCGCTTCGTGATATTAAAGAGAAGGCTGAAGCCAAAGATAAACACGAGGAATTAATTCAATTTCTGGAAAATTTCAGAGTCAGAACGGTTTTGACCGCACATCCTACGCAGTTTTATCCGGGTTCGGTTTTAGGAATCATCACCGATTTAACCGAGGCAATCCGTCAAAATGATTTGCTAAAGATAAAACGATTATTAGCGCAGCTTGGAAAAACGCCATTCATCAAAAAGGTAAAACCAACACCTTATGATGAGGCGGTTAGTTTGGTTTGGTATCTCGAAAATGTATTTTATCAAACCATTGGCGATATGATGCAATACCTTCAGAAAAATATTTTTGAGGGTAACATTATCGAAAATCCAATCATCAATCTGGGCTTTTGGCCAGGAGGCGATAAAGATGGAAATCCATTTGTAACACCCGAAATTACTGAAAAAGTTGCAGGGAGATTGCGGACATCAATCCTTAAATGTTACTATTTTGACGTTAGGGCTTTGCGCCGTAAACTGACTTTCAGCGAAGTGGATACCATGATTTTTAGTCTCGAAAACCGATTGTATCGCTCCGTATTCTATTCACAAGGTGAAATATTTATTACACTAAATGAATTGACTAATGAGCTGAATATCATTAAGCAGATTATCATCAACAAACACAACTCACTTTATTTGGATGAAGTGAATTTATTATTGCAGAAAATCAATCAGTTTGGTTTTCACTTTGCCTCGCTGGACATCAGGCAGAACAGCCATATCCATAATGCTGTTTTTGCTGATATTATTGCTCTTTTAAAACAACAAAAATCAGTTCAATTTCCGGATGATTTTGATTCGCTTTCTGAAGATGCAAAAATTGAGATTGTTTCCGGACTTCATTCCGATATTAAACATGATGACTTTCAAAACGAAATGACACGCTCAACTCTTGAAACGATTGCTTTGATGAAAAAGATTCAGCAAAGTAGTGGGGAAGATGGCTGTAACCGTTACATCATAAGCAATAATGAAAGTGCGCTGAATGTTATTGAAACTCTTGCGATGTTTCATTTAGTAGGCTGGGAAAATCCAACGGTTGATATTGTACCGCTTTTTGAATCGGTTGATGATTTACAGCATGCACACAATATCATGGAGCAGTTATACAAAAACAAATCTTATAGAAATCATATCAAGCAGCGAAACAATAAGCAAACTGTGATGCTTGGCTTTTCTGACGGTACCAAAGATGGAGGTTATTTAATGGCAAACTGGAGTATCTTCAAAGCCAAGGAAACCATTACCGAAGTTTCCCGAAAATACGGAATCAAAGTTATTTTCTTTGACGGTCGAGGCGGACCACCGGCACGCGGCGGAGGGAAAACGCATAAGTTTTATGCGTCATTGGGATCAACAATTGAAAATCAGGAAATACAGGTAACCGTTCAAGGGCAAACCATCAGTTCTAACTTTGGCACTTTGGACTCGTGTCGTTATAATTTAGAGAATTTGTTAAGTGCCGGAGTTGCTAATCAGATTTTTAATAAGGACGAAAATAATTTATCAGAAAGTGACAAAGCAATCATCGATAAGCTGGCTGTTTTAGGTTATAAGAAGTACACCGATTTTAAAAACCACCCTAAGTTTATTCCTTACTTAGAGCAGATCAGCACATTAAGGTATTACTCAAAAACGAATATCGGAAGCCGCCCATCAAAAAGGAATGCTGACGGGAAACTGAATTTTTCCGATTTGAGAGCCATTCCTTTTGTGAGCGCCTGGAGCCAGATGAAGCAAAACGTTCCGGGTTTTTTCGGAGTTGGAACTGCTTTAAAACATTATGAGGATTCCAATGAATGGGAGAAAGTCCAAAAACTATATGACAATTCTTTATTCTTCAGAACGCTATTGGAAAATACGGCAATGTCATTGGCTAAATGCTTCTTCCCTTTGACCGCTTATATGAAAAATGATCCCGAGTTTGGGGCATTTTGGCAGATTATTTATGATGAGTACCTCGAAACTAAGAGACTTCTGCTTAAAATTGCCGGACACAAGGAACTGATGGAAAATTATCCCGACGGAAAAGCTTCTATTGCGATGCGCGAACAAATCGTGATGCCGTTGCTGGCAATCCAGCAATATGCTTCTTCACAGATCAATGAAATGAGAAAGAATAACATCGTTGATGAAAAAATGATTAGTGTTTACGAAAAACTGGTAACGCGTTCGTTATTTGGAAATACGAATGCCAGTAGAAATTCAGCTTAAAATATAATTTATGAAACCAACC
>DBIH01000124.1:0-223 GCA_002296885.1 Flavobacterium sp. UBA807
ATCAGCGAAAAACACCTTATCTCCGAACTTTTAGTTTATGGTGGTGTTTCTTGTGTCTTCTGGACACTGACTTTTCAAACGACTTTCAAATATATTTTCCTTACTTTATCGGCAGACAACCACGGAGAAGGTGGAGTATTTTCACTCTATGCTCTGGTGAAACGCTTTGGCAAAGGTAGGTTGGTAATCCCAACAATTCTTGGAGCAACTACCTTATTGGCAG
>DBIH01000124.1:334-6312 GCA_002296885.1 Flavobacterium sp. UBA807
TATTGGCAGACGGAATCATTACACCACCGATTTCTGTAGCTTCGGCCGTAGAGGGTTTGGGCAACGTCATTCCGGATATCCCTACGATTCCAATTGTTATTGCCATTCTTTCGGGTTTGTTTATTTTTCAGCGCTTCGGAACGCAAAAAGTAGGGTCTATTTTCGGACCGGCGATGTTGGTTTGGTTCTGCATGCTTTTTGTTTTGGGTTTTTCCCAAATACTGCATCACCCCGGTATTCTTAAAGCATTGAATCCGATGTATGCTTATGAGTTATTGACACAATATCCGAAAGGTTTCTGGTTGCTTGGTGCTGTTTTCCTTTGCACTACTGGTGCTGAAGCATTGTATTCCGATTTGGGTCATTGTGGAAAATCCAATATCCGCATTACCTGGGTATTTGTAAAAATCAGTTTGGTTGTCAACTATCTTGGGCAGTCAGCCTGGTTGATGGCACATCAGGGAGAGTTACTTTCGGGCAGAAACCCATTTTACTCAATAATGCCCAATTGGTTTTTGCTGATCGGTGTTGTTATTTCAACTCTTGCAACAATCATTGCTTCTCAGGCTTTGATAAGCGGTTCGTTTACTTTAATTAATGAAGCCATATCATTGAATTTCTGGCCACGTGTTACGTTAAAAAATCCTACCAATTTAAAAGGGCAAATCTATATCCCGTCAATCAATAATATCTTATGGTTTGGCTGCATATTGATGATTTTATATTTTAAAAACTCCACCAATATGGAAGCTGCTTATGGTTTCTCCATTACTATTGCCATGATGATGACGACTGTTTTACTCATGTATTATTTGGTTTATATCAAAAAAGTGCATAAAAGCTGGGTAACCTTAATCTTAATCATTTTTGCCATTATTGAGATTTCCTTTTTTATTGCCAATGTATCTAAAATCAAGCAACGATGGATGTTCCTGTTCTTTGAACTTTTCATTTTTATGGTGATGTACATTTGGTATTACTCCCGAAAAATAAACAACCGTTTTTTAAAGTTCACCAACTTGGTCGAGCAGACGCAGTTGTTGAATGAATTGAGTGAAGACGACAGTATTCCGAAGTATGCCACACATTTGATTTATTTGTCCAAAGCAGACAAAACATATGAGATAGAAGAAAAAATCATCAATTCCATATTTGCCAAAAAACCAAAACGGGCAGATGTTTATTGGTTCCTGCATATTAACAGAACTAATGATCCTTTTACACTGAACTATGAAGTCGTAGAGATTTTGGATGATAAAGTAATCAAAGTGATTTTGAATGTTGGTTTCAGGATTCAGCCTAAAGTAGAACTGTATTTCAAAAAAATTGTAAAGGAACTGGTTGAACGTAAAGAACTCAACTTACATATTCGTCCCGATGGGTCTACGAAATACAATAATAAACCAGATTATAAGTTTGTCATTATTGAAAAATTCATTTCGGTAGAGAATGAGTTTAGCTTTAAAGAAGGCTGGATGTTGACATCTTATTTCTGGCTCAAAAAACTCTCACTTTCCGATGAACGAGCCTTTGGATTAGACCGAAGCGATGTTGCTATCGAAGAATATCCAATGGTGTACAATCCCAAGACCAATATTTTATTAGAACGAAAATTTAAATAACTCCCAAAATGAAAACTATTTTTAAAACTTTTGCAATACTAACTTCACTAACAGGTTTTTCACAACAGGAAATTACTAAAGACACAATAAAGGAAAAGGTTCCGTTTGAAGGAATGGATCAGACCTGGCAGAATGGTTCCGATAGAAGAACGTCTCCACCGGTTTTGTCAACTAAATATTTTACAGGAAGCATTATGATAGATGCAAATTATACTCATTCATTCAATAATCCAATTGATAATACCGTTGTAGGTTCAACAGCTTTGGCTCGTAATAATGAAATGCAAGTTTCGAGTGCTAATCTCGGTGGTGAGTTCAATTATGAAGGAGCTCGCGGAAAAATCATGATGCAGTTCGGAACACGCTCTACTGTAATTCCGCGTAATGATTACAGTGTATATAGAGGTCAATATCAGTTGGATAATGTTTACCGATATTTGTCGGAAGCCTATGCTGGTTATCATTTTAACAAGTGGTACGGAATCAATGTCGATGCCGGAATGTTTATGTCATACATTGGTTTGAATTCCTATTATCAGGTGGAGAACTGGGAATATCAGGCATCGTTTACATCTGATAATACTCCCTGGTTTTTTAATGGTGTTCGTGTACAGATTTTTCCAACCAGGCACTTAAAAATTGAAGGCTGGTTAATCAATGGCTGGCAGAGTTACGGAAAATTTAACAGCATGCCGGGAATAGGAGGTAACCTGACCTGGTGTCCGAATGAAGCAGTGAAATTACTAACCAATGATTATTACGGAACTGATGCCGCAGGTTTAAAAAACAGGATTCGTTTTCATTCCGACAATAGTTTTTTGTACCGATATTTTAATCAACCAAAATCTAAGGGAATCAGTAAAGCTGCTTTTTCTACAACCGTTGATGTCGGATTTGAAAGTGGTGATGGAGTGGCAGGTTTCAACGGAAACTCAGAAACGCCTTCACAATATTTTCTAAGTGGAATGGTTTATCATCGTGTTTGGTTCAATAAGGATAAAATGGCTTGGACAATTGGGGGTGGTGTTATGAAAAACCCGGGAAGATATTTGGTGCTTTATCCAACAGGTGATGCGAGCCCTTTGCCAAATCCGAATAATCCAACACAAACAGCAGGAACGCATCCTTTTTCGGCTAATCCTGGTGATCAGTTTGAAGGCTGGGATTGTTCTACCAATTTTGATTATATGCCAAATCAGAGTATTACTTTCAGAGTTGAATTTGTTCACAGAGAGTCGAGTGTTCCTTATTTCGCAGGAAGCGGCGGAGTTACCTCGCCAACCGGTTACACTACAACACCATTACCATCTGACTGGAAACCTGATTTGGTAAAAATGGAAAACAGGATAATTTTTGCAGTACTTTTCAGAATCTAACAATCTGCCATATTAACAGCTACAGCGAGACCTCCTTCGGAGGTTTCTTTGTATTTAGAATTCATGTCTTTGGCGGTTTTCCACATGGTTTCTATGACTTTATCCAATGGTACTTTGGCATTCTTAGCATCGGTTTCCATAGCAAGTTCTGCGGCATTGATAGCTTTAATCGCTCCCATGGTATTTCTTTCTATACACGGAATCTGAACCAAACCGCCAATTGGGTCACAGGTCATTCCAAGGTGATGCTCCATTGCGATTTCGGCAGCCATTAAAACCTGGTCGGGAGTTCCACCCATGACTTCACACAAAGCTGCTGCAGCCATAGCAGAGGAAACACCGATTTCTGCCTGACAGCCACCCATTGCCGCGGAAATAGTTGAACCTTTTTTAAAGATGCTTCCTATTTCGCCGGCGACCATAAGGAATTGCTTAATTTCTTTTTCTCCAGCCTGATGATTTTCGATAACTAAATAATACATCAATACAGCTGGAATTACACCGGAACTTCCATTGGTTGGAGCAGTAACTACGCGCCCTAAAGCTGCATTTACTTCATTTACTGCAAGTGCAAAGCAGGAAACCCATTTTAATATCTGGCGGAATTTAACTTCAGTTTTGCGGATGGTTTCCAACCATTCCTGAGGAGAATTATAATTGGCTAAGCCGATAAGATTCTGATGCATATCAAAGGCACGACGTCGTACATTTAAACCTCCGGGCAAAACACCTTCGGAATGGCAGCCAATGTACATGCATTCGAGCATCGTATTCCAGATGCGCATTAGTTCGTGATGAATATCTTCCTCAGTACGCATTGATTTTTCATTCTCATAAACCACTTCAGAAATTGATTTGTTGAGATTGATTGTGTATTCTAATAGTTCTTCAGCATTTTGGATTGGATAAGGAAAGGCACATTTGATTTCCATTTTCTTTTTGGCATTGATGCGCTCTTCCTTTACAACAAATCCACCACCAATAGAGTAGTAGGTAGCTGTATATTCAGAATCATCGTTCATATAAGCTGTGAACATTAAGCCGTTAGCATGAAAGGGAAGGAAGTTTTTATTAAAGACAATATCCTGCAGAAAATAAAACGGAATAATGATTTTGTTTCCGAGATTGATTTCGTTTTTATCTTCAATGTTCTTTATGATTCCGGCGATATCCTGTACCGGAATATATTCGGGATCCTGTCCGCTCAAACCAAGCATGATTGCCAAATCGGTGGCGTGGCCTTTTCCGGTTAGGGAAAGCGAACCATATAAATCGACTTTTACGCGTGTGATTTTATCGAATAAATTTTCTGCCTGCAATTCAGATAAAAAACGTTCGGCGGCGCGCCATGGTCCAAGTGTATGAGAACTTGATGGGCCGACGCCAATTTTAAGCATGTCAAATACGGAGATGCATTCTTCCATAAAACTATATCGATTTAGTTAAGCAAATATAGCTAATTAGGAAGTATGAATGTCATAAGATTTCATGCAAACTCAAGCTGTATTTATCTTCTGAATTTATTCCTGTTGATGATGTCTTTCAGCTTGGCTTTTAAATCATTTCCGGTATCAAAAACCATTTGCTCGTTGCTTGGAAATGGAAGCGCTCTTCTGTCAAAATTTGAATAATAGCTGTCTTCGCAGGCGCGTTTATCACCTTTGTATGTTGAATAAACATTAGAAAATACAAACTCACTGGTTAACGGAAAAGTTTCAATAAGCTGGTTGGTTTTAAAGTTGATATAATCTACTTTGGCAGTAACCTGGCATGACTTGATTTGTGAAAATTCATAAATGCTGATGCGGATGGTTTTCATATTATCCACTTTTATTGGGTGTCCTAAACTATCTTTCACTACGTTTCCATGAGCATCGAGAAGATTTTTTACACCATCCTTGATTTGCTTTTCCTTGTCGAATTGCTTTTCTTTTACCTGTTCCGGCGAAATATTGATTTGTCGAAAGTTAACAATCAAACCATAATCATAGTCAATTCCTTTTTGACGGTTACTGTGGTACACAGTCCATTTATCGTTTAAACCATAAGTGCTGAAATCGAGTAAATCATCCTGCAGACGGGTCGGAATAACCATATTGGTTTCATTCTTGGTATAGACATTAACAAAATCAGTTCCTTTGAATTTTGCTTCATCCATTAGTTTCGGAACATCTTTATAACCCGGATTTATGCTTTCGAGATAAGCTAAATCATCATAAGCTCGTCGAATAACCATTTTGTCTTTATTGACTAACAAGGCTTTTGAATTATCGTATAAGTATTTAGATAATGAATTTTTACTGCTTACAATTTGATCGGTATAATCATCGAACGGGAAAATTGCATCACGACCTTCTTTTAATAATTTTAAAGGCAATAGTGGGCGAATCTGCTCCTGACGGTTATTTAATTGTAAGTATGTATTGTAGATTTTTTCTAAGTTCTGTGGATTGGCATCTTTGAACCAGCCATTAATATCACGCAAATCACGTTCTTTAGCTTTAGCAAAAGCCTCTTCGAGCATATAAACATAGTCTTGTTTTCCTTTAGCGTTTTTATTGCCACGCAGACCTTCAACAGCGTTTCTGATGGCAGCGTCATAATCTCCGGAAGTTAATAAATTACGGGTTTGTTTTACACCACACGAGGAAATTATAAGTAATAAGAATAGAAGAGAAGTAATTTTTTTCATGGCACATCTAAGGTTAGTTTGACAAAAATAGAAAAACCGTTTGGTATGAACGTAGTTTTTTTAATGTTAAAATTGCTAAACAATTTTTGTGCCATTGAAACTTAATTATTCAAAAATGCTTTAAGTTCTTCGTAAGTTGTAATCTTTGTTCGCACTTTCTCTTTTCCTAAAACGCTTTCAATTTGTTTTGGAATAGGCAGTTGCAATCCTAATAATGGTTCGACAACATCCAGGAATTTAATTGGATGCGCTGTTTCCAGGAATACACCAATTGAATTGGGTTGTTTA
>DBIH01000056.1 GCA_002296885.1 Flavobacterium sp. UBA807
TTACAGAACTACTTCCGTATGTACAGCAAACTTGCCGGTATGACCGGAACAGCAGTTACCGAAGCGGCCGAATTATGGGAAATTTACAAATTAGACGTTGTTGAAATTCCAACTAACCGCGGGATTGCACGTCAAGACAAAGAAGATTTGATTTACCGCTCGGTTCGTGAAAAATTCAATGCTGTCATTGAAGACGTAACACAGTTATCTCAATCTGGAAGACCGGTTCTTATCGGTACAACATCGGTAGAGATTTCAGAATTGTTAAGCCGAATGCTTAAAATAAGAAATGTTCCTCATAATGTATTGAACGCGAAATTGCATAAAAAAGAAGCCGAAATTGTTGCCGAAGCCGGAAAACCGGGAGTGGTAACCATTGCAACCAATATGGCCGGTCGTGGTACCGATATCAAGCTTACACCTGAAGTTAAGGCTGCAGGAGGACTTGCAATCATTGGTACAGAACGCCACGATTCACGTCGTGTTGACCGCCAGTTGCGTGGTCGTGCCGGTCGTCAGGGAGATCCGGGAAGTTCGCAGTTTTATGTGTCACTTGAAGATAACCTGATGCGTCTATTCGGTTCTGACCGTGTTGCCAAAATCATGGACCGAATGGGATTGAAGGAAGGTGAAGTTATCCAACATTCGATGATGACCAAATCTATTGAGCGTGCTCAGAAAAAAGTGGAAGAAAACAATTTTGGTACCCGTAAGCGTTTACTTGAATATGATGATGTAATGAATGCTCAGCGAGAAGTCGTTTACAAACGTCGTCGCCACGCATTGCACGGAGAACGTCTGAAACTGGACATCGCCAACATGATGTATGACACCTGCGAATTAATCGTAGATGAAAATAAAGGCAAAAATGATTTCAAAAACTTCGAATTTGAATTGATTCGTTACTTCTCGATAACTTCTCCGGTAACGCAGGCTGAGTTTGAGAAATTATCTGAAATGGAAATTACGGGTAAAGTATACAAAGCTGCATTAGCTTATTACACTGAAAAAACTGAAAGAAGTGCACGCGAAGCATTACCAATTATTACTGATGTTTACAAAAAAGAAGGCAATACATTTGAAAGAATTATTGTTCCGTTTTCGGATGGAATCAAATCGCTAAATGTTGTTACCGATTTGAAAAAGGCATACGATACACAAGGCGCACAATTGATCGCTGATTTTGAGAAAAATATCACACTTGCTATCGTTGATGAAGCCTGGAAAAAGCATTTACGCAAAATGGACGAGTTGAAACAATCAGTTCAATTGGCTGTTCATGAGCAAAAAGATCCGTTGCTTATATACAAACTGGAAGCTTTTAACTTATTTAGGAATATGTTAGATGGCGTGAATAAAGAAGTGATTTCATTCCTCTTTAAAGGTGATTTACCACAGCAAAATCAAAACATTCAGGAAGCGCGTCACGTACGTGAAAAACAAAATTATACTGAAAGTAAAGACGAAATTCAAAGCAGTGAAAGTGCAAACCGTGAGGCAAGTCAGGCAGCTTCACAGCGCCCGCAGGTTACTGAAACCATTGTAAGAGATGCTCCGAAAATCAACCGCAACGACAATGTGACTATCAAACATGTTATGAGTGGAAAAACAGAAACCATGAAATATAAAAAAGCTGAAAGCATGATTAATTCTGGTGAATGGGTTTTGGTTCACGAATAGATTAAAATAAATTTATTTATTTAGATATAATCCTCAACAGTAAACTGTTGGGGATTTTTTATATCATATTAGAAACTTTTTCTAAATTTGATAAAAACCAATCTATGAAAAAAATTACTTTTCTTTTTATTTTTATAACTCAATTAAGTATAGCACAGCCACCAACCGTTGGTTTATTATATGACAGCGGTAATGAGAGTGATGGTTATACTTTATTTACCCCTCTATTAAACAATGAAGTTTATTTAATCAATAATTGTGGCGAAAGTGTAAATCATTGGACATTTACAGAAATTCCGGGAGCAACCTGTTATCTTCTTACTAATGGAAATTTATTACGTGCCGGCAAAGATCATGTAGAAATAAGAGATTGGAATAATAATATTATCTGGAGTTATGCAACCACTGCCAACGGAATTCCACAACATCACGATATAGAACCTCTACCAAACGGAAATGTTTTGTGCATAGTTGCCGATCAGACAACTCTTGCACAAATGACAGCAATGGGTAGAAATCCAGCACTAACAGGAGCTAACATGAAATTAGAAAAAATAGTCGAACTGCATCCTGTTGGATTAAACGGAGCAACTATTGAGTGGGAATGGAAATTCAAAGATCACTTTATTCAGGATTATGATGCTACCAAACTAAACTATGGTGTAGTGGAAAACCATCCCGAATTGTTAGATGTTAATTATAACAACGGAAACACTATAGACTGGATACATTCGAACGGAATTGACTACAATGCTGCTTTAGATCAAATTTTAATTTCCTCACGACATCTGAATGAAATATACATCATAGATCATAGTACAACCACAGCTGAAGCTGCAGGACACACAGGAGGCAATTCCGGCCATGGTGGCGACTTTTTATGGCGATGGGGAAATCCGGAAGTCTACAGACAAGGAAATGTTACTGATAAAAAATTATTCCTTCAGCATGACCCAAAATGGGTTGAAAGTGGTTATTCAGATTATGGGAAAATCACTGTTTTCAATAATGGAGCACCGGGAACTACCCAAACATTTACATCTATTGTTATGCTTCAACCTGAAATTATTGGAGGCGTTTATACCATGACGAACAATAAGTTTAATCCAGCAACTTATGATTGGTCCTGGAGTGGTTCTATTTTGGGAGTGACTGTTTTTGAAAACAAGCAGTCTGGTACACACGCACTGCCAAATGGGAATATGATAATAAGCGAAGCATCTTTGGGCAGAGTGTCAGAGATTACTAAAAGCGGAACTTTGTTATGGTCTTATAAAAATCCAACCGGAGCAATAGCGAGCGGTGTACCAACTATATACAATCAATTCACTAATCCTTCAGGAAACAATACTTTTTTCAGAGCAGAAAAATACCCTTCAAATTATGCCGGTTTTGCAGGTCAAAATCTAACCCCAAATACCGCTACCATTATCGAAGACCAAAATTCTCTTTCGGCAGCGTGTATCAGTGCGCTAAGTAATAGCGGATTTGAATCAGAAAAAGTATTCATTTTAAATCCGGTAAAGAATCATACGATTCAATTCAATAAGTCAATCATGGCTGATACTATTTCTGTTTTTGATATGAATGGAAGATTGATTTACAATCAGAATTCTTTTAACGGCAACTCATTTGACATCAATGTAAATCCTGCTATATATTTGTTGCAAATTAAACAAGGAAGTTTAGTTAAGAAATTAAAAATCGTAGTCTCGCAATAAATTCAAATGAAAAAAATATTTCTCTTACTTTTTATAAGTACTTCTGCTTTCTCTCAATCGACAGAAAGTTTAAAAACGGCAACCAAAAAACTTTATCAGGCAAATTATTTAATGGATTTTGACGGCGTTATTTCGCTTTCTTATCCGAAAATGGTAGAAACCATTGGTTCTGAAAAGATGCCTGAACAAGTTGAGAAATATTATGAAAATGACGAATACCGTTTGCGTTTTCAGTTGGAAACCGTTCCGTTTCAATTTGGTGAAATAAAGAAAATAGAAGGCAAATCATTTTGTGTCATTACATGCCGCAATCCGATGCGCTATTTTTTTGAAGCCAAATTAACTTCTGAAACTTCAACTCAAAAAGCAGAATGGCTGAAGGAAATTAATAAAACCAAAGAAGTAACTTTTGAACCAAACCGAAACAGTTTTAATGTAAAGAAGACAACGATTTTTGTTGCTGTAGCGGATGAAACCACCAGTAATCAATGGAAATTCTTTAACTTAGATGATGCGAATCAGGCAGCTGCTTTCCAATCGATTTTTGGTGAAAACATAAAAAAAGAATTGGGTTTATAAAAAAATACATACCTTTACTCTTACCAATTACTAATCAAAAAAACATTTATATCATGGCAAAAGGAACGAGTATGCAGAAAGCCGTAAAGAAAGAACCTCAAAAAACGGCTAAAGAAAAGAAAGCTGAAAAGCGTGAAAAAAAGAATAATCCGAAAAGAGATTAAAAAGCCCCGAACAAATCGGGGCTTTTTTTTATAATTCATCAGGAAATATCTTTCCGGGATTTAGAATGTTATTATGATCAAAGACACGTTTTATGCTTTCCATCAAATCTAAATGAGTTTTGGAGAACGCAATGTCCATATAGTTTTTTTGCACAAAGCCAATTCCGTGTTCGCCCGACAAAGTTCCTTTTAGTGAGACCGTCAATTTAAAGATTTCACGAATTCCCAGCGGAACCTGTGTCTCCCAGTTATCATCAGTCATATCGCCTTTGATGATATTAACGTGAAGGTTTCCGTCTCCTGCATGACCATAACATACCGATTTAAAACCATACTTCTCTCCTATTCTTTTGATGCCCGATAATAATTCAGGCAGCATATACCGTGGTACGACCGTGTCTTCTTCTTTATAAACTGAGTTTGATTTAACTGCTTCGGCAACTGAGCGGCGCATTTTCCAAAGTGCGTTTTTCTGATCTTCCGTATCGGCAAATAAAATCTCATCGATTTCAAATTCTTCAACAACAGCCATAATTTTTTCGGCTTCCTGCATCAGGATTTCAGGATAGTTTCCATCAACTTCTATGAGCAAATGTGCCTGATGTTCGGGCTTTACAGTAACACTGATACCTTCAACCAAACGCAATGTCCAGTCGATAGCATCGCGTTCCATAAACTCCAAAGCACTCGGAACAATTCCGGCTCGGAAAATAGCAGAAACCGCTTCACAGGCTTCATGGGCTTTATAAAACGGAACCAGCATTAAAACGTTGTGAGAGTTCTTTGGCAACAGTTTTAGAACGGCTTTTGTAATAACTCCAAGCGTTCCTTCGCTTCCAACCATTAGTTGTGTTAAATTATAACCCGTCGAGTTTTTCAGGGTATTCGCTCCAGTCCAGATGATTTCTCCATTGGGCAAAACTACTTCCAGATTGAGTACATAATCTTTGGTAACTCCGTATTTCACGGCTCTTGCTCCACCAGCATTTTCAGCAATATTACCGCCTATCCAGCAACTTCCCATGCTGCTCGGATCGACTGGATAAAACAGGCCTTTTTCGGCAACTGCTTCACGCAAAACCTGATTGATGACAGCAGGTTCAACGGTAACCTGCAAATTTTGTTCGTCTATTTCCAGAATTTTATTTAACCGTTCCAATGAGAGTCCGATACCTTCGTAAATAGACAAAGCACCACCACTCAAACCGGTTCTTGCCCCAATTGGTGTAGTTGGTATTTTATATTCGTTGGCAACTTTCAGTATTTCTGAAATCTCATTAGCGTTAGCCGGTTTTACAACAACATTGGGAGGAAAAACATAATCTTCTGTTTCGTCGTGTCCGTAATGGTTTAAAGTTTGCTGATCGGTAAAAACAAAGGCTTCACCAACAATATTAGATAATTTTTGAAGTACTTCGGGATTGAGCATTTTCTTTTTCGCTTTCTGTTTTAATGTTTTCTAAAACTCTGTTATGAACTTTATGGATGATTGCGTTTGTCCAAAGCTGCCAATAAAACTGAGGATAAAGATCAATCTTATACCAATTTGTTCCTTCGAGCAAAGTTACATTATTTCCCATTCTTTTCAATCTAAATTGTCCTTTATAAGATTTGTAATAACCCTCGAGATGTGGTGGATGCATTACACAATAGGGATTCCATTCTTTGATTCCGGCTGGATTTGATTCTACTGAAAACTGTAATAAATAAGGTTCCTGCCATTTCGTTATAGGCTCAACAAAAGTCCCGGTAGTAAAATTAGCATATCGTATGGCTCCAACTCCGCTGCCTTTTATCGCAGCACTTATCGGAAAAGGTAATCCAGGTTTAAATCTTTTAGATTCAGCAATTGTATCATAACTTATCATGTTTTTCCAGACTTTCTCTATTGGTGCATTAATCAATATTGAAGTTGTGACTGGGGTGATATTGTCGGGTTCATTTATATAATCGAAACTCAGAAAACTTAAGGAATAAAAAGCCAATATGACTACTGCTGTTGTATTGCCTAATGGTGATTTTCTGTTTTTTAAAACAAAACCCGCATACGCTCCAAACCAAACAATTACTGCCCAAATCGGTGTAGCCATCGAAACGCAGAGCAACCCGTCAATCCCTCCGAGCAATAATATAAGAATGGAAACCAATAGTGTAATAAAACTCAGAGAATAGCATTCTCTTTTTGATAAAACCAATTTACTACTGGCAAAATAGGACGGAGAAAAGCCAACAAGAAATGGCAGGAAAACAAAAACAGTCCAGCCATAATCACCCATAAAATAGACAGATGAATACCCTAATGCAAAAACTATTGCAACTGTAAGTAACACAATTGTTGGTTTTGACTTCATACGTTCGGGAAAAGGGAAATAAAAATAATGATTTCTTTATTTCTTCTTCAAATTAGGCAGGAAAAAGCAAATAATTCCGATTAAGGGCAGAAATGAGCAAACATGATACACATATTGTATTGAAGTTGCATCAGCCAGCTTGCCTAAAAGAGCAGAACCCAATGCCCCCATCCCGAAAGCAAAACCATAAAATAATCCCGAAACCATTCCGAGTTTTCTTGGAACTAATTCCTGAGCATAAACCAAGATTGCGGGAAATGCTGAAGACATAATAATTCCAATGATAATCATTAAAACATCGGTCCAAAATAAATTCACATAAGGCAATAGCAATGCAAATGGAGTCGCACCAAAAACGGAAAGCCAAATCACATGCTTCCTTCCAATTTTATCTCCCAACGGTCCTCCAAGAATAGTTCCGAGAGCATAAGCAATCAGATAAATAAACATATGAAACTGCGCTTGTTTAATACTTAAATGGAATTTATCCATCAGAAAAAAAGTATAGTAGGTCGATAAGCAGGCAGTATAAAAAAACTTGGAAAAAATAACGATTAGCAATATTACAATAGCCCACTTCACTTTGCTTTTTGACAGATTATGAAGGTCTATAAAAACGATCGGCTTGTTCTTTTTGAATATCAAATGATCACGATACCAAAAGGCTATTTTGCTTATAATTCCCAATGCTATAACTGCTCCGATGACGAACCAAAGGATGTATTTCTGTGAATTTGGGACAACGATTAATGCTACCAAAAGTGGCCCAAGTGCTGTTCCGAAATTGCCCCCAACCTGAAAGATTGATTGCGCCAAACCACGCTTTCCGCCGGAAGCCATATTGGAAATTCGTGCCGATTCAGGATGAAAGATGGAAGAACCTATTCCGATTAAAACCACAGAAAGTAAAATCCAGTAGAAGTTATTAGCAAATGACAGTGAAACAATTCCCATTAATGAAAACAACATTCCGTAAACCTGTGAAAATGGTTTAGGGTATTTGTCTGTATAATAGCCTACAAAAGGCTGAAGCAATGATGCTGATAATTGAAAGGCAAATGTTATCAGTCCGATTTGTGAAAACGAAAGATTATAATTCTGCTTTAAGATTGGATAAACAGACGGAATTACAGCCTGTATTAAGTCGTTAAGTAAATGCGCAAAACTTATTGAAAACAGTATTGAGTATACTGTCTTTTGCAACAACTCTTTATTTTTTTCCGCAGTATCTATAGAAGTCTCCATTTAAAATGCATTTAAAATAAAATACCAAACAGCAACCGTTGCAAACGATAACGGAATTCCGATTCCGACCATCATGCTGCT
>DBIH01000217.1 GCA_002296885.1 Flavobacterium sp. UBA807
CTTTCTTAATTTCCTTATCATCTTTCGAATTGTATTCGATATTTGCACTTCTGAAAATACCACCACCTTGGGAAATTTCCATTGGTGTAGCCAAATATTGCGATGTAATTGAGAAAACGGTTTTACCTTTCCAGTTCAATCCGTCACAATGATACACAGCTCCGGGTTTGAATTGTTCCACCAAATATTTCATACGGTTTACATCACCTAATTCTTGAACCTTCTGCCACAGTTCTTCTTTGGAATAAACTTTCATAATTCCAGATGCCGATGCTTCCGAACGTGGTTTTAAAACCCATGGGGGAGAAACTGAATCAGCAAACTGATTGATTTCTTCATCATTAAACAATGAGCTAAAAGCCGGAATAGGAATCCCTGCATCTTTAGCCTTTATCCTCATGGCAAGTTTATCCCGAAAATATCTTCCGGTAGTTTGTCCCATTCCGTCAATCCTAAGGTTTTCTCTGAGGAAGGCTGCTTTTTCTACATCAAAGTCATCAAGAGCTACAATGCCATCAATTTTTTTGTGACGCATCAAGCTACCAACACCAACCAATAATTCATCCAAATTCCAATCGATATCCTGACCAGGCATAAAATAGATTTCATCAATATAATCAACTGCCCAAGGCTTATCACGTAATTTTTCCGAAGTAATCAGATAAACGCGATTTCCCTGTTTTTTTAAATTGGACATAAAATCATTTCCTTTGAAATAATTGGAAACACAAATGAAATTTTTGGTTGGACTTTCCATATTATAAATTTTCAATAAAATTAGTAATTAAGTGCACGCCGTAAGCCGTAGCATGTTTTGTTTTGGCAAATTCATCATCGCCAAAAGCTACACCTGCAATGTCGAGATGTGCCCATGAAGTATGTTTGTCTGTAAAGAATTCCAAAAACTTTGCTGCAGAAATTGCTCCGGCTACAGGTTTTCCTGAATAGTTTTTTACATCGGCAATTTCACTCTCGATATCAGGTATATAAGCATCCCAGAGCGGTAACTGCCACAAACGTTCACCAATAGCATCACCAGCCTGTTGTAGTTTTTTAGATAAATCTTCGTTATTGGTAAACAATCCGGCGCATTCATAGCCCAATGTTCCCACAACACTTCCGGTCAGTGTTGCTAAGTCTACAACCGTATCAGGTTTGTAGTTCTTTATAAGATATGATAAACCGTCAACCAGAATCAATCTCCCTTCGGCATCAGTGTCAATAATTTCAATTGAATGCCCAGCGTAACTCTGAATCACATCGCTTGGCAAAAACGAATGCGCATCAACCGAATTCTCGCAGGCAGGGACAATTGCTGTGACCTGAACAGGGAGTTTCAAATCGGCAATCAACTGCATTGCTCCCAAAACTGCTGCGCCACCAGCCATATCACATTTCATTTGAACCATACCTGCTGTTTTGATATTAAGTCCACCAGTATCAAAAGTGATTCCCTTTCCAACAAGGCCAATGTGTTTTTTAGCATTTTCAGGTCGATATTCCATAATGATGAATTGTGGCTCCTGAGCACTTCCCTTTCCGACTGAAAGAAAAGCATGTAAACCTGTGTGCTCAGACTTTTCCTTTCCGAAAACATCAACTTCAAAACCATGCTTTTTTCCGGTTTCTACTGCCCAGTTGGCTAAATATTTTGGGGTAATCCTATTCGGTGGTAAATCTACAAGAGCATAAATTTCTAATTGGGCTCTTGCAATTTTTGCAGCTTTATTAATTGTTCCTTCTAAATCAGATTTGGCAATATAATTCAATTCGAAATCCGTTTTCAACAATGGATGAACATCGGATTTTTTATAATGTCCTAAATTGTAAGTTCCCAATAACAATCCGGAAACAGCGGCTTCAACCTGATTAGTATTGAATTCATCCGGAATCACCAAAGCAACAGTCTTACTGAAAAGTTCTTTCTGTTTTGCCGAAATCCTTCTGAAAATCGTTTTCATCGATTTATAATCCAATTCTTTTCCCAAACCAATAAACACATGGGTACAATCGTATTTCTGAACTAAATAATGTGTGTCTTTTTTTCCGTAAAAAACTTGTGAATAAACAGAAACTCCATGATATTCAATCGGAACAATGCTCTTAGCCGTTGTTTCGAAAACAGGAATTAGGATTGTTCCTGTGAAATTATCGAGGTTTTGGATTTTTTTTGACTTCATAAATTATTCTTCTTTAGTACTAAAATAAAGCCATTCTATGGCTTTCGGGAATTCATCGCTCCAATAGCGTTCATTGTGTTTTCCTTCCATATTGATGCTCAAGCGTACTTTCATTTTATCGCTGTAGCCTTCTTTTTTGAGTAATCTTTTCCTGAAGTTCTTAACATGGTCGATCATTGTGGCGCTTTCATCTCCTCCCGCATATAAATAAATACGTGTGTTTTGTGGTTCATCCATATCTAAAAACGATAATTTTATTTTAGGAACAACCCAAAGCGACGGTGAGAAAATCATCAGTTTTCCAAAAACTTCGGGATACATGATTCCCGAAAAGATACTAACCAAACCTCCCATTGAGCTTCCTCCTATTCCGGTGTTATCCCTGTCGGTTTTAGTTCTGAAGTTAGAATCAATAAAGGGTTTCAGCGTTTCTGTGAGGAAACGGATGTATTTTTTACCCTGACCATTTCCCAGTACGGTATTACCAACATTATACTCTTTGATCCGTTCTTTTTCCGCATGTTCAACAGCAACGATGATTATTTTACCGATGTTGTATTCGGCCATAACAGCCAATTTTTTATCGATTTCCCAATTGCCGTATTGCGCCTTTTCGTTAAATAGATTTTGTGCATCTTGCAGATATAGAACCGGATAACGCTCAGTGGTTTGTTCGTAATCATGCGGTAACAATGCCCAAACGCGACGAGTTTTGTTGAGTTGTGGAATCTCAAACTCATCGGATATCAAATGTACTTTGGGTAA
>DBIH01000282.1 GCA_002296885.1 Flavobacterium sp. UBA807
AAAACCGGAATTATTATCGAAAAATGAGGCATAAGCACAATTTGATTTCAAATATAACTAAAACAGCCACTTTCTTTTTTTAAAATGCTATTTTTGTCGACATCAATGCAAAACAAACCCTTACATATAATTAGTTTTGACAATCCGTTTCCACCAAATTATGGTGGTGTTATAGATGTTTTTTATAAGATTAAAAGCCTGTATGACTTAGGTTTTGAAATTTACCTGCATTGCTTTTATGATGAAAGAAATCAAGTTTCCGAAGAGCTGAAGGCGATTACAAAAAGTGTTTTTTTATATAAAAAGAACCGGAATCCAATGTTTCTTTTATCGCCAATTCCGCTAAGCATTACTTCAAGATTCCATCAGGAATTAGCCCATAATATTGATTTGGTTGAAGCGCCAATTTTATTTGAAGGTCTTCAGACCACTATGATTATGAATAAGGCAGAGTTGGGTAACAGAAAACTGTTTTTACGACTGCATAATTTAGAATCTAATTTTTATGCCGGAATGAGTAAAAACGAAACCGGCATCCTTAAGAAAAACCTATATCATATTGAATCTAAAAAGTACCATGATTATCAGAACAAAGTGGCGGAATTTGAACATGTTTTTACCTTATCGAAATACGAATATGAAATTGTAAAAACGAAAACAGATAAAGTGAGCTACATTCCGGTTTTTCACGGAAATTACGAATTTAAGGAACTGTCTGAGTTTGGAGATTATGCTTTTTATCATGGCGATTTGCGTTTGCCGGATAATAAAAAAGCGGTTTCATTCCTTATCAAATTATTCCACAAAATTCCCGATTACAAATTGATAATTGCTTCTTCTAATGGAAAGGAATTTATAGGAAAGCAATGTAAAAACGCAACAAACATTGCCTTTGTTTCAATTGAAAATGAAGAACAATTGACTTCACTTTTAGCCAATGCGCATATCAATGTGATGTTGTCTTTTCAACAGTCGGGAACGAAATTGAAAATAGTGAATTCGCTTTTTAAAAGCCGATTCTGTTTGATAAACAATAATATGGTTGATGATGAAAGGATTTTAAACATTTGTGAAATCGCCAACAACGAATCGGAATTTATTCAAAAAATAAATCAATTGAAAAAACAGCCGTTTACCCAAAACGAGGGAAGAGCAAAAGTGCTGTCGGAAGTTTATAATGATTCAAAGAATGCTAAGATCCTGGAGCAAATCTTAACGCAGTAATTTAGGTTATGAATTCTTTTTTGAAAAAATACAGTTATCATTTACTCATAATTATTGTGGGGTTGCTATGCCTTCAAACGCTTAACTTTCTTCTGGAATTAGGAAAACAGACACTTATTTATCCTGATTGTTCCAATTATCTGGAATCAGCGCAAAAAATGTATCTGAAATTCACCGGGCATTATTACCGCCCGATGCTGATGGCTTTTATAACGGGTCTGCCATATTTGTTTGATAGCTCTGATGCCGGAATTTTTCAGTGGAGTTTTTATGTGAATGTATTTTGCTGGATTGCAACCTCAATCATTTTGTTCGAAATCCTAAATGATTTTGTCTCAAAGAGAGTGGCATTTTGGTTTTCCGTTTTGCCATTCTTACTTTTAGGGAATATTGCTCTAAACTTTCATTTACTGACGGAAAACATCTTTGTTTTCTTTAACGCTATAGCATTTTATTTATTGTTTCAATATTTTAAAAACAATCAGTTTTGGTGTTTGTCATTATCACTTTCATTAGTGTTGTCCAGTATGCTGATAAAGCCCGGAGCTAAGTTTTTCGGAATCGTCATGGTTTTGTTTTTCATTAAGGAAATCATCAAAAACTATAAGCAAAAAAGCATGATCTTCCTTTACGGAAGCATTTTAATGATAATCATTCAGATCGTTGGAATGCGTGTTCAGTATGGCAATTTTACAATTAGTTATATTGATGGTGTTACGTATCACAATTACATCTGCAGCAAGGCGGAATGTTTTAAAAACGGAAAAGAATACAATCAGATTAATAATCCAAGAGCCGAGTATTTATTCAGCCTGAACTTTCCTGAGCAGAAAAAAGTAGCGTTTGAAGATTTAAAATATCAAATCAGTAACAACTTTTCAAACTTGGTTAAAGCTTATTTTTCGGATGTTGCAGAAAACTCAAAAACAGGGAATACCTGTATTGAGGATTTAAAAAATAAAGACAATCGTAGAAATTTTGGTTTTTGGAAAAATCTCATTTTCACTATTACGAAATGGCAAAACCGAATTTTTACCTTACTTGGAATTTTGCTTTCCGTTTTCTTTTTATGGAAAGGCTATAAACAAAGAAAAGCTACTTTTTTTGTAGCTTTCTTTATTGTTTATATTATAATTTTATCTGGAATTTCCTGTGGTCAGGGCGATAGGTTTCACTTGGTTACTTTCCCATTTGTAATCCTGCTTTTGGCAAAATTTGTATCCGAAAAAGGAATTAAACCGTTTTCTGAACCACTTCAAAAATAGTGTTGTCTTCGCATTTCAAAGTCTTTGCCGGGAATTTCATAATAACAGCGTAATCGTGGGTTGCCATGATAACGGTTTTCCCGTTTTCGTTGATTTTTTTCAAAACGCCAAGAATCTCGGCACTGGTTTGCGGATCAAGATTTCCGGTTGGTTCATCGGCAAGGATTAGTTCGGGGTCATTCAGCAAAGCTCTCGCAATGGCAACTCTTTGCTGTTCACCACCCGAAAGCTGATGCGGCATTTTATTTGAAATACTTCTTAATCCAACGCGCTCCAATACTTCATCTATCTTAACCTGCATTTCTGTTTTGTCTGTCCAGCCGGTTGCTTTTAAGACAAACAGCATATTTTCATTTACGCTTCTGTCCGGCAATAATTGAAAATCCTGAAAAACAATCCCCAATTTCCTTCTCAAGAACGGAATGTCATTTTCTTTCAGATTTACTAAATCGTAACCTGCAATGCTTCCGGTTCCGGTTGTTAATTGCAAATCGCCGTAAAGCGTCTTCATAAAACTACTCTTTCCGGTTCCGGTTTTACCAATGATATAAAGGAATTCACCTTTTTTAACTTCAAGGTTTATCTGTGATAAAATCACTTTATTTTCCTGATAAATAGTTACATTTTTTAGGGATAAAACAGTTTCTGACATGAGTGTTTTGTTTATTTGGGTAAAAGTAATAAGATAAGGTTTGTATTCAAAATATATTTTTAAAATAACTTTTTGTCACCCTGAGCACAGCCGAAGGGCAATTTCTGAAGGCAGTTAAAAAAATGATAAAATTTAATCATAAACCCTTAATTCCCAAAACATAGTGTATAAATGTTAAAATTGTTTAAAAGAATGTTTATAATAAATGAGACAGTTTTCACGTTATAGTTAATAGGACACTATTTTTGAATAAATTAAAATAAAAACAATGCGCAAAATTTTAATATTATTTTTTATGTTTTTTATGGCAGGAATTCCCAATGTTTCCGCACAACAATCTGCCATTTATACCCATGATTTGTCTGAGTTTGATAAAGCTGTTTTTCTGTTTAAAGACAAACAGTATCAATCGGCACAAATTCTTTTTGAAAAAGTAAAACACGATAATACGAATCAGGATGTTCAGGCTGATTGCGCTTATTATATTGGTATTTGTGCTATTCATCTTAATCAGAATAATGCCGATGAATTGGTTGAAAAATTCATTTCGGATTATCCGACAAGTTCAAAGCAAAATCAGGCATACATTGAAGTAGCACAATATTATTTCGAACAGGGAAAGTATCCGCAGGCAATGGAATATTTCAACAAAGTTGATGAAAATGCATTGACGTATGAGCAGACAGAAAAATTTACTTTTCAAAAGGGATACGCCTATTTCACAGCAGGCGATAAGAAAGAAGCAACCAGTTATTTCAATAAAGTGGTTAACTCCAAAGAATATGGTACTCAGGCTAATTACTATTTAGGTTTTATGGCTTATGAAGGCGATAATTATAAAGAAGCCAATAAGTATTTCCAGCAGGTTGAAGGTGAAGAAAAATATTCTGAAAAACTCTCATATTTCAAGGCAGATATGGCTTTTAAGGAAGGGAGCTTCCAAAAAGCAATCGATGCCGGAATTGCAGCCATGCCAAAATCAAACGCTTCGGAGAAATCAGAACTGAATAAAATCATCGGCGAGAGTTATTTCAACCTTCAACAATATGATAAAGCATTGCCATATTTAAAAGAATACAAAGGCAAAAAAGGAAAGTGGAGCAATACCGATTTTTACCAATTAGGTTACACCTATTACCAGCAAAAAGACTACGAAAACGCGATTTCGCAATTCAACAAAATCATTGACGGAAAAGATTCTGTAGCGCAGAATGCCTATTATCATTTGGGGGAATGCTACTTCAAAACCGATAAAAAGCAACAAGCATTAAACGCTTTCAAAAGCGCGTCTGAAATGGATTTCGATAAGAAAATACAAGAAGATGCCAATCTGAATTATGCCAAACTGAGTTATGAAATTGGTAACTCCTATCAAAGTGTTCCTGACGTGCTGTCTGCGTTCTTAGCTAAATATCCAACTTCACCAGCTAAAAACGAAATCGAGAACCTGTTGATTAATTCTTATATTACTTCCAAAAATTATAAAGCAGCATTGGTTTTATTAGAGAAAAACAATACACCTGAAAACAAAATTGCCTATCAAAAAGTTTTGTTTTACAG
>DBIH01000256.1 GCA_002296885.1 Flavobacterium sp. UBA807
CTTTACAACACCAAATATCAGCTCTACCACAACTTATTATGCTGAAGCCGTAAACGGGAGCTGTATATCGGTAAGGGTACCGGTTGTTGCAACTGTAAATGTTTCACCAACAATCACATCTACAACAGATGCTACTATTTGTGGACAGGGAGGCGGAACTTTATCTGCCACGGCAAGTGCAGGAAATGTTTATTGGTATAATGTTGCAACGGGTGGTTCACCAATTGCCATCGGGACAAGCATTCCTGTTAGCGGAGCTTCATATACTTTCTATGTAGAAGCTTCAACAACGACATGTGCTTCCGCAAGAGTTCCGGTAAATTACACTTATATTCCAATACCGGTAATAACTTTAGCAGGTTCAAACAGCAGATGTGGAACAGGAAGTGTGACATTGACTACAAGTTCTGATTCGGGAACGATAACATGGTACGATGCGGCGACTGGAGGAAATGTTTTGGCAACCGGAACGAGTTTTGTAACGCCAAGTTTGGCTTCAACTACTACATATTATGTTGAAGCTTCCAACGGAACCTGTCCGTCTGCATCAAGAACAGCAATAACTGCTACAATTATCACGGTTGGTGCACCGACAGGAAGCGCAAATCAGCAATTCTGTAGTGGTGAGACTGTCGGTTTACTAATAATAACATCGGGATCAAATATTGTTTGGTATGATGCTGCGACAGGAGGTTCGATAGTTCCGAATAATACACCATTGGTGTCGGGAACTACATATTATGCAAGTCAGAATAACGGAACCTGTGAAAGCCAAACCCGACTTGCGGTTACAGCAACTCTGGGAGCCTGTCTTGGTAATGATCAATTTGAAATAAACAAGCTGAAAGTTTATCCTAATCCAACTATCGACGTTGTCAATATTTCATATACTGAAACAATTTCAAGTGTTGAAGTATTCAATTTGATAGGGCAACAGGTATTTTCAGCAGAAAATAACGCGAATGAAATTCAGGTTGATTTGACTCGTTATGCGACCGGAACTTATTTAATAAAAGTTTCTGCCGGTGATATGACGAAGACGGTCAAAGTAATCAAAAAGTAGTTAGTAGTTTTTTATTTTTAAAGAACCATTCGTTTTGGCGGATGGTTCTTTTGTTTTTGAAGCTTCAAAGAATTAAATACGGCATTTGACGTATTTCGTTTCCGAGTTTATTCCGCCAAATTTGTTATATCAAGTGGTATTGATATTAGATATAAAATGACTTAGGTTGTTTTTATTGTTGTCCTTTTCATTCTGAGATTTATTCAAGCTAAATCAACAAGTTTGAAAAGGACTTTTTTTAACACGAAAAAATCACCAAATTTGTTAAAATTCTGAACGATGTCTACACGGTTAGTAATAGTTGATGATAATGTTTTCCTGCAAAAAGCCATTGCGGAAAAACTTTCTTTTTTTGATGACTTGGTGTTAAAGTTTACTGCTAATAACGGTAATGATTTGTTGGCAAAGCTCGAAAAAAATAAGAATATCGATTTGATACTGATGGACATTGAGATGCCGGAATGCAACGGAATTGAAGCAACAAAGCTGGTCAAATCTAAATATCCACAGCTAAAGATAATCATGCTGACGGTTTTTGATAATGATGAAAATATTTTTAATGCCATAAAAGCAGGAGCAGATGGCTATTTATTAAAAGAAGTAAATCCCAAAGAATTGCATCAGGGAATAATAGAAACCCTAAACGGAGGAGCGGCAATGAATCCTTCTATTGCCCTCAAGACATTAAAATTACTCAGAAATCCGCATGAATTTGGAAACAGTGAGCAGGAAGATATCAAACTTACGAGCAGAGAAATTGAGGTTTTGGAACAACTCAGCAAAGGTTTAAGCTATAATATAATTGCTGACAATCTGTTTCTTTCTCCGGGAACTGTTCGAAAACACATAGAAAATATCTACAACAAATTACAGGTTCACAACAAGCTTGAAGCTATCCAAAAAGCAAAGGATAATAAATTGATTTAATATTAAACCAATTCTCCTTTAAAAATCAATTCCAAACCTCCCGAAATCAAATGAGCAATTTCAGGGCGTCTTAATTTAACGCTTTCCAAATGGTTTAATACTTTTTGAAGTAAATCGGCATCTTTATCGTGAGCCAACTCGGCAATTTCAATACTCAACAGCCAATCATTCGGATGATGTGCAGTAACTGCAGCAAAAGCTTCTTTTAATGTAATTTGTGATTGATTGCCATCTCTTAATTGCCTTACCGCTTTATACAAACCTTCTAATTCTTCACGCTCCGGTGTTTTTTGGGCTTTAATTGTTTTACTCGATGGTACATGGTTAATCATGTCAAAACTATTCACATCAGCCGGACCTGAAAAAGCAGAGATTACTTTTTTTCCAACGGCCATATCATAAGTTCCCCATTCAGGTTTGAATAAAATATTATCGTTATGTGTGACGGTACAGTTTTTAAAACTGATAATAATGATTTCGCCCTGAAGATTTCGCGAACCTGTAATGATTTCACCCGAAACGGTAATGTTTCCTTCAAATTCAAGCGTTACTTTTTCGGCTTCATAAATATCGTAAGCACGCAAATCACGCGGACTCATATCTTCAATGGCAAGATTGATTCCTTTGAGTTTTCCGATAGGCGAACCAAAACCTTCAGCATGGTATTGTGTTCCGTGGCCAACCAGTTCTTTTTCACGGTATGACAAAGCAGTTTTCCCTGTCGTTTGTATGTAAACCGGTTTGCCTTCTTCTTCAATTACATTAGTAAATACACCCGAAATCTGAAGGCCGGTACTCAATTCAATGGTTCCTAATGCTTTTGACTGAATTAGTTTTTTAATGCTTGATAAACCTCCGGTGCGCAATGCCATAGTGTTGGCAAATTCTTCAAGGACCAAACTCAGATACGCAAAATCAGGAGTCACATAAAGCTGAGGCTGCGGTTTTGTAATATCAAAACTCTGATCTGCAGCCGAAATATCATAAGGTATTTTCTTTACTTCATTAGTCATGCACCAGGCACTTTCGCCTATAGATGATAACAGCCCTGCACCATATATTTTTGGGTTGTCCACACTTCCAATCAGACCATATTCTACTGTCCACCAATGCAGATTTCTGATACGGGCCATTTCCGATAACTCACCCATATTGTTTTGCAAGAAATCCACCTGCTTTTCAGCGGCTTCAATTTCTGCCTGCGGTGTCCCTTCGGCTTCTTTCAGGATTGAAAGCAAACGAATCGCTTCATACATTTCATAATCGCGCGAAGACGATATCGCTTTGCATCCAATTTCACCAAAACGGCGTAAATATTCAGCATATTCTGGATTGGCGATGATAGGAGCATGTCCGGCACCTTCGTGAATGATATCCGGAGCTGGAGTATACTCGATATGTTCCAATTGGCGAATATCTGATGCAATCACAAGCACATTATACGCCTGAAATTCCATAAAAGCATTCGGCGGAATAAATCCGTCAACAGCAACGGCAGCCCAGCCAATTTCTTTCAGGATGCGGTTCATGCCATACATATTCGGAATAGTATCTACTTCCAAACCTGTTTTTTTCAAACCATCCAAGTAGGAATTGTGAGCCACTTTTGAAAGATAATCGACATTTTTACGCATCACATAACGCCAAACCGCCTGATTAATCGGAGTATAATCTTCATAATCCTGTGGTTTGATGAATTGCTTCAAATGTTTGGGTAATCTGTCAATCAGTGGATTGCTTTCAAATGCGTTTTCCATAATGTTTAGCTGTTGCCTGTCTGCCGACAGGTAGATTGTGGGTAAATTTACAAATCTTAACGGAAAGAAGTGTGATAAATATCATAAAAAGCATTTAAGATTTTAGAAGCTAATGCTTCGCTAGTTCTATCTTTAGGAGCTCGTGTCCGGCTGTCCGCTGTATCTTTTAGTTTGTGCTTCGACAAGCTCAGCATGACAAACTAAAAGGATGCCGCTTCCATCCGGGCTAAAAAAAAACTGCAACTCTCGTACTGTCTATATTATTTTTTCACCCATTTATCTAAGTCCCGTAACATATAATATTTCATATTGTTCAACCTGATGTAATTGCATACAAATTCCAAAGTTTCAAATTTAGTTTGGTAATTAGCAGTTACTTCCTTGACCGGTTTGTGGCTGCAGAGCAAAAGGATTTTGTTGTTTTTCTTGGTGTAATCTAAAAGCTCCAACAAATAATGGTAGCTAAAATGCACATGGCTATTGTCAATGTCAAAGGCATATACATATTTGGAACCATGAAAACAACAACCTTCTTTTTCCGGTGCATTTCCACAAAAAGCTCGTCCGCGTATTATTTTGAAACGACTGTCAAGGGCTTTGTCTATTGCGTCGCTGCGTTCACCATAGGGATAAGCGAAGGAAGTAACATGAAAATCTTTTTGCTTCATCGATTTTGTCATCGGATCAATCTCTTGTTTAAGATATTCCTTAATGCCGTTCTGTTTTACAAACTTGACTGCATTGTAATGATGATACCCGTGACCTGCAATTTCGTGACCTTCCTTTTCTAACTCACTCAGTTTTTGAAGCTGAGGAGCACCAATAGAATCAATTCGACAAACATTAAAAGTCGCTTTCCAATGGTATTTTTTCAAAATTTGATTAGCTTCATACCATTCATCAACAAAAGCATCGTCAAAAGTTATAATGACTCCGGGCTGGAAGGCAGGAACTTCTTTTTTTGAACAGGAAGAAAATGTGAAAGTAAGGGCAGAAATAAAGCAAACTATAAATTTATTCATTGGCTGATGGGGGTATTTTAAGGTTTTAAAAATAATAAAAAAACCGCAACTTTCGTTACGGTTCAAAATATTCAGGACAACTTAGTTATTTCTTTTTTGGAGGATATTGTTCCAAGATTTTGGTAACAAATTCTTTTATTTTTTCATCTTTTTTATTGGTGTCTTTAGTTAGGACGCCTTCGCCTTCGCCCTGCCAAATCAATTCTTTTTTCTTAGCATCAATTAAATCGATGTATAAAGTTCCTTCGGTATATCGGTTAACTGTAGTGCTTCCGCCCCAAAGATAAGGATTCCATCCATAACCCCAGCCGTATCCCCAACCCGAATTAAATCGGTTAACATCAACCTGTTCTCTTTCTTTGGTAAAAATATTCACCAGGATATCAGGGTTTTCGCTTTTGGTAAATCCTTTTGCAGTCAGTGCATCATCTATAGAATGTAAAATTCTTTTTTTGTCCAAATCGGATATTTCTACTTTGTCAATACCGCTTTTGTAAAAAGCAAACGTTTTGAATTGTGTAAAATCTACTTTTTTATCATAGTCAGAATTTACTCTGACAGCATTACAGGAAGCAAGGACAAAGAGTAGGAGTAACGGTAAAATTTTTAGTGTTTTCATAGCTGTTTTTTTTAGAATGTTAGACTTCTTAGATTGTTAGAATCACTTCGTTCTTAGATACTTTGGAATTAATCACTAACTGCCAAATCTAAAATGTCTAAGCAGTCTAATTGGTCTATAAATCCAGTAATTTTTCATCAACCATATTAGGGATGGTAACTTTCAATAAAGGTTGCGTTTCCATGGCTCTTTTTATTGCAAAAATTGCACCTTCATTTCGCGCCCAATTCCTTCGTGAAATTCCGTTATTCACATCCCAGAAAAGCATTGATTCCAGACGTCTTGAAGCGTCTGCAGAACCATCAAGAACCATACCAAATCCACCGTTGATTACCTCGCCCCAGCCAACGCCACCGCCATTGTGAATAGACACCCAAGTAGCACCTCGGAAACTGTCGCCAATAACATTATGGATGGCCATATCGGCAGTAAAACGTGAACCGTCATAAATGTTGGAAGTTTCCCTATAAGGCGAATCAGTTCCTGAAACATCGTGGTGGTCGCGGCCTAAGATTACATAACCAATTTCACCATTTGCAATGGCTTTGTTAAAGGCTTCGGCAATTTTGATTCGACCTTCGGCATCTGCGTATAGAATCCGGGCTTGTGAGCCAACAACCAATTTATTTTCCTGGGCCCCTTTTATCCATTGGATGTTATCAGCCATTTGCTGTTTGATTTCGGAAGGAGAATTTTTCATCATTTCTTCCAGAACATCGCAGGCAATCTTATCTGTTTTTGCCAGATCTTCGGGATTTCCTGAAGCACAAACCCAACGGAAAGGTCCAAAGCCGTAATCAAAACACATTGGTCCCATAATATCCTGAACGTAGCTTGGATATTTGAATTCGCGCCCCAAAGTAGAATTTTCAGCCATCACATCGGCACCAGCTCGGGAAGCTTCTAATAAGAATGCATTTCCGTAATCGAAGAAATAAGTTCCTTTTTCAGTATGTTTATTGATTGCTTTGGCATGACGGCGTAATGTTTTTTGGACTTCTTCCTTAAACTTCGCTGGATTTTCAGCCATCATTTTGTTGGCATCTTCAAAAGAAATCCCAACCGGATAATAACCACCAGCCCAGGGATTATGAAGTGAAGTTTGGTCGGAACCTAAATCGATGTGTAAATTTTCCTGATCGAAACGTTCCCAAATGTCAACCACATTTCCGAGGTAAGCGATGGAAACCGTTTCCTGATCTTGTAATGCCTTTTTGACTCTTGGAACTAAGTCATTGATGTTTTCAATAATTTCGTTGATCCAGCCTTGTGAGTGGCGGATGTGTGTGATTTTTGGATTGACTTCGGCACAAACGGTAACGCAACCTGCAATATTTCCAGCTTTTGGTTGCCCTCCCGACATTCCGCCTAAACCTGAAGTTACGAACAATCCACCTTTTGGAGATTTTTTAATTTTTCTAAAAGCATTGAGTATAGTAATTGTCGTTCCATGCACGATTCCTTGTGGGCCAATATACATATAAGACCCAGCGGTCATTTGCCCATATTGACTCACCCCAAGCGCATTAAATTTTTCCCAATCATCTGGTTTTGAATAATT
>DBIH01000202.1 GCA_002296885.1 Flavobacterium sp. UBA807
CCAACACAGGGAAAACGGTCAACCTTAAAAAAGGACAATTCATGAGTCCGGAAAGTATGAAACACGCGGTTCAGAAAGTTTTGGACTGCAATAATCAGAATGTAATGGTAACCGACAGAGGAACAGTGTTCGGCTACCAAGACATGATTGTGGATTTTCGTGGAATCCCAACCATGCAAAAATATGCTACTACTGTTTTGGACGTGACCCACTCCCTACAACAACCAAACCAGAGTGCAGGTGTTACCGGCGGAAGACCCGATATGATTGAAACCGTTGCCAAGGCCGGAATCGCCGTAGGTGTTGACGGAATCTTCATTGAAACGCATTTCGATCCGGCTAATGCCAAAAGTGATGGCGCCAATATGTTGCATTTAGACTATTTTGAAGGTCTTATGACACGTTTGGTAGCAATCAGAAAAACAATAAACCAATTTTAATTTTTACACATTGAAAAAAACTATTTTATTTTCGTTAATGACGATGTGCGTCATGACGGAAGCTATTTTCGCTCAGGAAACTCCAGCTCCAAAAGCAAAATTTACAGCACACAATAAAGGGAAATTCTTTGCTGCCTTTGGAGGTAACAGAGATGATTACAGCAAATCTGACATTCATTTTAAAGGGCAGAATTTCAACTTCACGGTGCAAGATGCGGCAGCAAATGACAAACCCAAAGGGTGGCAGATTGATTATATTAATCCAACCCGATTTACTATTCCGCAAACCAACATGAAGTTTGGTTATTTCATTAATGATCACTATGCCATTTCATTGAATATTGATCACATGAAATATGTTTTTGATCAACATCAATCAGCATATGTTACCGGTACTGTAAATTTACCCGCTTCAGACCCAGGTTCTATTCACAATGGAACCTACAACAATACGCTTGTTGATTTTTCAGATGGAACATTCCTAAGGTTTGAACATACCAATGGTTTAAATTATATTCATCCTGAAATAGCAAGATTTGATGATATTTCAAAATTGTTTAACATAGGAAATACCGATAAATTTCAGTTAAATATCACTGAAGGTTTAGGCGCAGGTATACTTTATCCAAAAACAGATGCAACCGTACTGGGATTAAGAGAGCATGACGAATTTCATGTTGCAGGATATGGTGTGTCGGCAAAAGCCGGGCTTAATTTTACCTTTTTCAAATACTTCTTCATCCAGACCGAGATAAAAGGTGGTTATATCAATATGCCGGACATTCAGATTACTTATGATCACAGTGAAAAGGCTTCGCAACATTTTTTATTCTTCGAAAGTACCATCTATGCCGGTGGAATATTTAAACTTTAAGAAAATTCAAATCATAAAAAAGCCGACTAAATTTAGTCGGCTTTTTTATTTATAACTATTTTAGTCTATTCCGTATTGATCAAACAAATACATCAGCGAAGCCATTGTTGCCGCTCCGAGTTCTAATTCTCTTTTATTAACAGCGTCAAATTTATCATTAGCCGCATGATGGTAATCAAAATAACGTTGCGTATCAGGAATCAATCCTGCTTTTACAATTTTTGCAGAAGTCAGATGTCCAATATCAGACCCTGTACCACCTATATAGAATTGATGGATTAGGTAAGGCTCAAACAAATATTTCCAATTCATTACTTTTTGGAAATTGTTTGCATCACATTCAAAAGAAAATCCCCTTGGTGTAAATCCACCGGCATCGCTTTCGAGCGCAAAAATGTGGTTTTCACTATTTTTCTTAGATAGCTCTTCGTATTTCTTTCCGCCTTTACCACCGAACTCTTCATTCATAAAAAGCACAACCCTGATGGTATTCTTTGGTTTATAGTTTAGCTTTTTAAATATCTCAATAACCTCCATGCTTTGCACAACACCTGCGCCATCGTCTTGAGAACCATCAGCCAAATCCCAGGAATCAAGGTGTCCGCCAACTATCATGATTTTTTCAGGATGCTCAGAACCGGTAATCTCGCCAATTACATTATATGAAAGCACATCATCAAATGACTGGCAGGAAAGCTTCATATAGAATTTCAGATTGCTGTTTTCTTTTAGTTTTTTGCTCAATAACTCTGCCCCGTTTGTACTAATCGCAGCCGTTGGGATATATTGTGATTTTGGCAAATCGTCATAGGTTTGGGCACCCGTGTGAGGCAAATCATCTAATCTAAAATTCATTGAGCGAACTATTGTACCGACTGCTCCCATTTTTGCGGCATCTCTTGCGCCATAAAATCTTTGATCAACACAATTGCCATAAGATTTGAAAGCATCAATATTTTCTGCATCAAATGGTCCGTTGTAAAAAACGATTTTACCTTTTACTTTTTCTTTACCAATACTTTGCAGTTCTTTTAAGCTGTGAACTTCAATAACCTCTGCCGTTAATCCTTTTTTATCAGTTGCGATTGAACCGCCAAGGGCACAGATTGGCACGGAAGTTTTGGATTTATCATCAAGAATATAAGCCGTTTCTTTTTCTCCTCTGACCCATTTTGGAACCATCACTTCTTGAAGATATACTTTGTCGAGTCCTAAAGTTTCAAGTTGCTGTTTGGTATAATTTACTCCTTTTTCAGCACCTGAAGAACCTGAAATTCGCTGTCCTATTTTATTTGAGAGATAATCCAACCAGGAATAACATTGTGAATTGGTCAGTGAGAATTTGTAAATATCCTTGAGCATTTTTTGGTCATTATTCTGCGAATAAATAATTGAAGTGAACAACAAAAAGAAAGCGATTTTTTTCATACTTGAATTTTTATCAAAAATAAATCAAAAAACATTTGGTTGAAAAATTATTATTTATTTACTTTGTTTTTCAAAGTACTTTAAAATGGAAAACGAAAAATACCTTAAAGACATTCAGGACATTAAACAGATGATGTCGCAATCCACACAATTCATTTCACTTAGTGGATTATCGGGAATATTAGCCGGGATTTATGCACTTATTGGGGCTTTTGTGGTTAATTACCTGATTGAACAAAATAAATTTGATGTTATCATCATCGAAGGCAGGACATTTAAGTTAATCATTTTAACCGCTATGATTGTATTGGTATTATCATTGGCAACTGCCTATGTAATGACTGTAAAAAAAGCAAAAAAGGTTGGCGAACAGGTGTGGAATGCATCTGCCAGAAGATTGTTGATTAACTTCTGTATTCCGTTATTCACAGGTGGAATTTTTGCTTTGCTCCTATTGCGACACGAGGTTTATGGATTGATTGCCCCAATAACCCTAATATTTTATGGAATGGCTTGTTTAAATGCAAGTAAATATACTTTGAGGGATGTTCGTTATTTAGGAATTACAGAAATTATATTAGGTCTGATTGCAGTTGAGTTTTCAGGCTACGGATTGTATTTTTGGGTTTTAGGTTTTGGTATTTGCCACATTGTTTATGGTGCGATGATGCATTTTAAATATGATAGGAATTAATATGAAAAAAGTCTATATCCTTCTCATTACTCTACTATTGGCTACTTCTTACTTTGTGGGTAGTGCTAATGATTTTTCTAAAACTAAAAACTCTCAATTATTAGAAAAAATAAAAGATGGTGATATTATTTTTCAATCATCACAATCAAGACAATGCGAGGCAATCAGAATTGCTACTAATTCAAAGTTCTCTCATTGTGGCATTATTTATATCAACAATGGCAAAAAATATGTTTATGAAGCCGTTCAGCCAGTAAAATTAACACCTTTGGAAAATTGGATTAAATATGGGCAGAACAATGCGTTTGTTGTAAAAAGATTGAAGAAAGCTTCTCAGATATTAACTGCTTCAACTTTGACAAAAATGAAATCCTATGGAAATCAATTCAAAAACAAAAATTACGACTTGTATTTTGAGTGGAGCGATGCTAAAATTTATTGTTCAGAATTGGTTTGGAAAATTTATAAAAATGGTGCTGGTATTGAGCTTTGCAGATTAGAAAGCCTAAAAAATTTTAATTTGACGAATCCAAAAGTTGTAGCCATTTTAGCCGAACGATATGGGAATCACATTCCATTAGAAGAAAAAGTTGTCGCTCCTTCACAAATAGCAGATTCGCCTTTATTAGAAACCGTTATCGATACTTATTAGTCACGCATCATGAAAGTTAAATTAATTTTACCGGCATTAACAGAGGCTGAAAGTCCTTTCTGGAGACCAATAAAGTATTCTTTGTTTCCCCCGTTGGGTTTAGCAACCTTAGCTGCATACCTTTCTGATGACGATGAAATTGATTTGCAGGATCAACATGTTGAAGTTTTGAATATCAATGATCAACCTGATTTGGTTATCATCCAAGTTTACATTACAAATGCTTACAGAGCCTACAAAATAGCCGATCATTACAGAAGTATTGGCAGTTATGTTATTTTAGGAGGATTGCATGTAACTTCATTACCCGAAGAAGCTGAAGCACATGCTGACAGTATTTTTTTAGGTCCCGGAGAAGAAACCTTTCCGGAATTTTTGAAGGATTTTAAAAATAAGACTCCTAAAAAAAGGTATTTTTCAAGTGTTAGAACGCTTAATAACATTCCTCCTATCAGAAGAGATTTAATCAAAAGGGAACGTTATCTGGTACCCAACTCTATTGTAGTTACACGCGGTTGTCCACATCACTGCAATTTTTGCTACAAAGACGCTTTCTTTGAAGGAGGAAAAACCTTCTATACACAATTGGTAGATGATGCTTTGGCTGAAATTGACCGATTGCCGGGAAAACATCTGTATTTTTTGGATGACCATTTGCTTGGAAATGCAAAATTCGCCACAGAATTATTTGACGGAATGAAAGGAATGAACAGAGTTTTTCAGGGTGCGGCAACCGTTGATTCCATTTTGAGAGGAAATTTAATCGAGAAAGCCGCCGATGCTGGTTTAAGAAGCTTGTTTGTCGGTTTTGAAACATTTTCTCCCGAGAATTTAAAGCAAAGCAATAAAAAACAAAACCTTGAAAAAGATTACGTAAAAGCTGTAAACAGGTTGCACTCCTTAGGTATTATGATTAACGGTAGTTTTGTTTTTGGTTTGGATGAAGATGATAATGATGTTTTTAAGAGAACTGTAGATTGGGCGATTAAAAATTCAATTACAACCTCAACTTACCATGTGCTTACTCCCTATCCCGGAACCAAATTGTTTGCTGATTTAGACAATCAGGGGCGTATTTTGACGCGAAACTGGGACTTATACGACACCCGAAATGTAGTTTATCAAACCAAAAACATATCAGCCGAGGATTTAAAAAAAGGCTACGATTGGGCTTATAAGGAAT
>DBIH01000079.1:0-2808 GCA_002296885.1 Flavobacterium sp. UBA807
ACAGATGCATTGTATTTTCCAGTACGTTTTACGATTCCGCTTGTGATGAATTTTCTATCAACAGTGTGACCAGCATTTTCTAAAGCAGCAGCAATATCAATGTTAGAAACAGAGCCGAATAATTTTTCACCACCAGCTTTTGCTGTGATTTTAATTTCAAGAGCTTTTAAAGCTTCCGCCAACGTTTTAGCATCGTTAACGATTTTAGCTTCTTTGTGCGCTCTTTGTTTTAAATTTTCAGCTAAAACTTTTTTAGCAGATGGAGTTGCCAATTGAGCAAATCCTTGTGGGATTAGGTAATTACGACCGTAACCATTTTTTACAGTTACTACATCGTCTTTAAAACCTAAATTCTGAACGTCTTGTTTTAAGATCAATTCCATGTTGTTGTCCTTTTTTGTAGAAGTTAGCCCGCCGAAGCGAGGCAACAACTGAGTTTATATTATTTTAATAAATCGGCCACGTATGGCATTAAAGCTAAGTGACGTGCTCTTTTAACAGCTACAGACACTTTTCTTTGGTATTTCAATGAAGTTCCTGTTAAACGACGTGGTAAAATTTTACCTTGCTCGTTAACGAATTTCAATAAGAAGTCAGGATCTTTGTAATCTACATATTTGATTCCTGATTTTTTGAAACGACAATACTTTTTAGTTTTGTTGGTTTCAATGTTTAAAGGAGTAAGATATCTGATATCTCCGTCTTTTTTTCCTGAAGCTGATTGTTGCAAATTTGCCATAATAATTACGCTTTAGATGATTCTTTTAATTTAGCTCTTCTTCTTTCTGCCCAAGCTACAGCATGTTTGTCTAAGCTTACGGTTAAGAAACGCATAACTCTTTCGTCACGTCTGAACTCAGTTTCAAAAGCTAAAAGAGCTTCTCCTGATACTTGGAATTCGAATAAATGGTAAAAACCACTTTTCTTGTTTTGGATTTCATAAGCTAATTTTTTCAAGCCCCAATCCTCTTTAGATATCATCTTTGCTCCTTTTGACGTAAGAAAATCTTCAAATTTGCTTACTGTTTCCTTTACCTGAACTTCAGATAAAACGGGATTTAAGATGAAAACAGTTTCGTAATGATTCATAATAAAAATGATTAAAATTTAATTTGGGCGCGAAAGTAAAAATAAAATTTGAAATATCAATCACCAGTTGCAATAAATCGTCAAAAAGTAAAAATTTCCGTTTAAAAGCAAAAAAAATCGACGAAATGCTTGGCGGATTAAAAAAAAGTGTTTACTTTTACCGAACCAAATCTATAATAAATAATATTATGAAACTAAATTGTGTTGTTGTTGATGATAGTTCGATCCAAAGGATGATCATCGCAAAATTAGTAAATAATCACCCAAATCTACATTTAGTAGGTGATTTTTCTAATGCAATTGAAGCAAAAAATTGCATGTCGGTCCATACTGTTGACCTAATCTTCCTTGATATTGAGATGCCGGTCATTAGTGGTTTTGATTTCCTTGACGGATTAAAAGTGAAACCTCAAATCATTTTTATCACGTCAAAGGCTGAGTATGCCATGAAAGCATTTGATTATGACGCTACGGATTACCTACAAAAACCGATAGCCTTAGATCGTTTCAATGCATCTGTTAGAAGAGCAATGGATTTCCATATGCTTAAAAAAGAAAATCAGGAAGAAGAGGGAGAACATATCTTTATTAAGAGTAATCTTAAAAAACTTAAAATTTATACCAATAAAATTAAGTGGATTGAAGCTTATGGAGATTATGTAAAAGTGGTTACCGAAGAAGATAGCAATCTTGTTCTTTCCACCATGAAGTCTTTTGAGAATGATTTATCTAAAGAAAAGTTTATTCGCGTTCACAAGTCCTATATTATCAATATAGATAAGGTAGAACGCTTCAATAGTAAGTTTGCTGAAATTGGAGTTACCAAAATCCCTTTAAGCAGAAACAAAAAAGAAGACTTAATAAAAGCTTTAGCTATTGCATAATTCTACTTCTACTCAATAAAAATCTACGTTTACAGTGACTTTAATAGTTCTGTATTGTTGAACCAAATCAAAACTATTCAGTATTTTCTGGATAGTTTTTTTTGTGCCCTGTATTGAAGTATCACCTGGCATCTTAATCATTATCGTTCTAATATATTCATTTCTGATTCTTCCAATGGCAGGTTCTTCAGGACCAAGTACAGGAATTGTTAAGTTTTGTTGCAAAACTTGATAGAGCCACATTGACCCTTCTTTTAATTTTTCGAAATCACGGTGCTTTAAAGTAATTCGAATCAAACGGTAAAATGGCGGGTAGAAATAAATCTTTCTTTCATAAAGCTGTTCCTTATACATTCCTTCATAATCATTATTGGTAACCTGCTGGATAATATTATGGTATGGATTATACGTCTGGATGATAACTTTTCCACGCTTCTCTGCCCTACCCGATCTTCCGGCAACCTGCGTCATCATCTGGTAACTTCTTTCAAAAGCTCTGAAATCCGGATGATAGAGCATATTATCCGCATTCATGATACCGACCAACGAAACATTATCAAAGTCCAAACCTTTGGCAAGCATTTGGGTTCCGACCAGAACATCAATTTCCCGATTCTTAAATCCGTCAATGATTTTCTCAAAGCTGTATTTTCCACGAGTGGTATCCTGATCCATTCGCTTGATATTCTTTTGCGGAAATAGTTCAGCCAGTTCCATTTCAATCTGTTCCGTACCAAAACCTTTGGTTTCCAAATCAACACTCGAGCAGACATGACAGTTGGTTGGCTTGGCCATTGAATAGCCACAATAATGGCAGCGCAGTTGATTCTTATAT
>DBIH01000079.1:2907-11604 GCA_002296885.1 Flavobacterium sp. UBA807
AGCGCAGTTGATTCTTATATTTATGATAGGTCAGGCTCACATCGCACTGCGGGCATTGTGGCACATGACCACAAGTCATGCATTCTAATACGGGTGAAAATCCACGACGATTTTGGAACAGAATCACCTGTTCACCATTTGCAAAAGCTTCAGTTATCTGTTCAATCAATGTCAGGCTGAAATGCCCTTTCATTTTCTTCCTGAAATAACTGTCTTTCAAATCGACCAATTCAATTTCAGGCATTTGAACATTTCCAAAGCGTTCCGTCAGAGTAACTAAACCAAATTTTCCTGATGTTGCATTAAAAAAGGTTTCAATACTTGGCGTTGCCGAACCTAATAAAACTTTAGACTGATGCAAATTTGCCAAAACAATTGCAGCATCACGCGCATGGTATCTTGGTGCCGGATCCTGTTGCTTGAAGGTTTGCTCATGTTCTTCATCAATAATAATCAAACCTAAATTGGAAAACGGCAAAAACAAAGCCGAGCGTGCTCCAATCACAATCTGTGCTGAATCTTTATTTGCATTGACATTATTCCAGACTTCAACTCTTTCATTATTGCTGTATTTCGAATGAAAAACCGCAACCTTATTCCCAAAATGTGCCGTCAACCTTGAAACTAACTGTGTTGTTAAAGCTATTTCAGGCAGGAGATACAAAACCTGTTTACCTTCTGCAATATAATCTTCAATAAGTTTGGTATAGATTTCGGTTTTTCCGCTTGATGTGACGCCATGCAAAAGCGTAACATCTTTTTCTTTAAATTGATTTTGAATTTCAGCAAATGTCTGCTGTTGCACAGCACTTAAAGTCAGTTTATTATCAACTTTATTCTTGTCAAAATTAACTCTGTCTTCCTGGATATAATATTCTTCAAAAATTTCTTTTTCAACCAGGCCTTTAACAACAGATACAGAACTTAATTCCGTTAGTTGCTTTACAGAAATTGGTTTTTTCTCCTGTGCATTCAATTGAAAATATTGCAAAACTAAATTCTTCCTCTTTTCAGATTTTAAAGAATCTAATAATGCTATAAGATTTTCTTCTTTTTCATATTGCTCGTGTAATCTAATATACCTGATAAGCTTAGGTTTGTATTCTTCATGTATTTCTTCCTGAAGCGAAATGATGTTTTTAGCTATCAGTTTTTGAATCACCGGAAGAACCGTTTTTTTATTCAGGATATCAACAATATCCTCAATCTTTAGAGATGACTGATGCTGTAAAGCTTCATAAATCAGGAATTCATCATCGGTTAATTCAGTTTCATCAACAAATGTTTCTTTATTTTGTGAAATGATGGTTTCACTTTCCAGCAGTAATGCTGATGGCAAAGCACCACGATAGACATCTCCAATATTGCACATATAATAGGATGAAATCCAAAACCAATGATTAATCTGGAATTCGTTTACAATCGGTTTTTCGTCAAGTATTTGATGGATTTCCTTAGCCTGATATAATGTTGGCGGAGTCTGATGCAAATCGATTACGAGTGCGGTGTAGATTTTGCTTTTTCCAAACGGAACAGCAATCCGCATTCCTTTTTTTATATAAGCATATTCTGATTCTGAAACCCTGTAAGTGAATGTTTTAGAAAGCGAAAGCGGAATTATAACTTCAATAAAATAATTCATCTTTTCAAAGTTATTTTACCCGACTCCAGGTTTGTGATCTTCCAAAAAGCGGAATTCCTATATAACCTCGTATGATGATTTTATCCTTTCCGTCGGGCGTGATTTTGCAATGATACCAACGTCCAATTTTTGGATCTAAGACCTTTCCTCCGTTATAGATATTGTCATCTTTAGACAGTCCTCTGATAATAACCAATCCTATGTATGGTTTGCCTTTATCTTCTCCATCACACTTATCACATTTCAAATACCGCTTTTCTTCTTCAAAAATTTCGACTATCCTGCCATATATTTTTCCTTTAAATTCAAAGATTTCAACAACTCCTTTTTCTTTTCCTGAAATATCATCTACAGTTTTCCATCTGCCACAAATTGACTGCCCAAAGGAAAACTGAAAAAACAGAATCAAAAAAAATAGTATTTTTATCTTCATTGTGAATCTAATTCTTTTTGTTTTTCACGTTTGATGTGTTGTATCGAAGCATTCAAATCAAAGCCTAAAAGCAATATCATGCAGTTAATCCAAATATAAAACATTACTACCAACAATGTTCCGATTGAGCCGTAGAGTTCATTGTATTTTGAAAATTTAACTACCCAAATCCCAAAGAAATAAGAGGAAATAATAATTAAAATCGTAGTAAATACTGAGCCTATCGATATAAAAGGTCTGTTTTTATCATGTCGGATTCCGAATTTAAACAATATCGAAGTCGTCATTAATATCATCAAAATGAGAAAAATATACCTTCCCATCTCAATCAGCGGAATATTATCCGAAAGCACATCCTGTATTTTTGTTTTCTGAATAAACACTTCAAAGATCACGATGACAGCAACTGTTATAAGCAAAACGAAAGACAAAATAATTGACAATCCAAGCGCTACAAAATATTGTCTGAAAAAATTTCTTTTTAAGGTAACATGCACATGATGCCCACTTTCAAAACCGCCAAGAATAGCATTCACCCCATTGGTCATCAGTAAAATTGCCATCAAAAATCCGGTGGAAAGTAATCCGCTGTGACTGTTGTGCAGAATATCATTGATGATTTTGTAAATGGCGTCATAGGTCGTTGGTGGTACATTTTCCTGAACAAAACCTAAAAAATCATCCTGAAAGCCTTTGATGGGAATATAAGGAATAAGATTCAGTATGAAAAGCATGAAAGGAAATAACGCCATAAAGAAACTCCAGGCAATTGCCGAAGCACGATATGAAATGGCTCCTTTTGCAATTCCGGTAAAATACAAATCGAGCAAATCATATAAAGACATACCATGAAGCCAGGGCAGTTTTATGCTCTGCAAAAGAAGTAGCAACTGCTTAATCACAGGAAGGTTTTTGATTTTGCTTTCTTTTTTTTCTTCCGACATTTAAATTGCTTTTAAACTTAAGTCCATATTGTAAACCGAATGTGTCAATGCGCCTGAAGAAACATAGTCAACACCACATTCTGCATATTGCCTGATGGTTTTTTCATTAATGTTTCCGGAAGATTCAGTAAGACATTTATTGCCAATCAATGCAACCGCTTTTCGGGTGTCTTCAAAATTAAAGTTGTCAATCAGAATTCGGTACACACCGTCATTCCGAAGGATTTCTTTTATTTCGTCAAGGTTTCTGGCTTCAACAACTATCTGTAAATCTAAGTTACTATCCTTTAGAAATTCCTTCGTTTTATTTATGGCATTAGTGATTCCACCTGCAAAATCATTATGATTGTCCTTAAGCATTACCATGTCGTACAATGCAAAACGATGGTTCTGACCACCCCCAATCTTTACCGCCCATTTTTCGCAGGCACGAAAGCCCGGAGTTGTTTTACGCGTATCCAGAATCTTGGTTTTTGTTCCTTCCAAAAGCTTTACATATTGATTGGTTTTAGTGGCAATGGCTGACATTCTTTGCATTGAATTCAACACCAATCGTTCCGCTTTAAGTATCGACTGTGAGCTTCCCGAAACGTGAAAAACAACATCGCCATGCTTGACTTCTGCACCATCATTGATAAAGGTTTCTACAACCAAATTACTATCCACTTCGGCAAATATCATTTTGGCAAATTCGACTCCGGCTATGATTCCGTTATCCTTAACCAAAAGTTTGGCTTTCCCTTCTGCTTCCTTAGGAATACAAGCCAGCGAACTGAAATCGCCTGGACCAATATCTTCGCGAATACCATTCTCTATTATCAATTGCAGCTCATGCTCAAACTGTTGCTGTGAAATCATTTTGAAAAATTTTGTTGTGCTAAAATAATTTGAAAATTTGGAAATTTGAATATTTGAAGATGAAAATTACTTTTAAATCATTTTCAAATTAACGCATCTTTAAATTTTTCAAATCAAAACAGTACTTTTGCACAACCAACAACACACACATGTACAAACTAATTATTCGTCCCGTTTTATTTTGGTTTGACCCCGAAAAGGTGCATCATTTCTCTTTTAGTTTTATCAAATTTATTTCCCGTATTCCTTTTGTTTCCCGCATTTTAAAATCTATTTATGAAGTAAAAGACAGTCGTTTGGAGCGCGAAGTTTTTGGCCTCAAATTTAAAAACCCGGTTGGGCTCGCAGCAGGTTTTGATAAAGATGCCAAATGCTATAAGGAATTGTCAAACTTCGGCTTTGGCTTTATCGAAATTGGAACCCTGACGCCAAAACCACAGGATGGAAATCCAAAGAAACGTTTGTTCAGATTGAAATCGGATTACGCAATTATCAACCGAATGGGTTTTAACAATGGTGGTGTAGATGCAGCAGTGTTGAAGCTAAAAAAAAATAAAGGTGTGCTTATTGGTGGGAACATCGGCAAAAACAAAGTCACACCCAACGAGGAAGCCACTTCGGATTATCTCATTTGTTTTGAAACCTTGTTTGATTATGTCGATTATTTTGTAGTGAATGTTAGTTCTCCAAATACACCCAACCTTCGTGAGCTTCAGGAAAAAGAGCCATTAACAAAGCTTTTGAATGAATTGCAATCTCAAAACCAACAAATGTGTCACACTGAGCGCAGTCGAAGTGCAAAGCCAATCCTTTTAAAAATTGCACCTGATTTAACAAACGAACAGCTTTTAGATATTGTTGATATTGTAAACGAAACCAAAATTGCCGGAGTAATTGCAACAAACACCACGATTTCGAGAGATGAATTGCAATCGGAAAACAAATCAGAAACCGGCGGATTGTCGGGAAAACCCCTTGCCAAACGTTCAACTGAAGTGATTCGCTTTCTTTCTGAAAAAAGCAATAATGCATTTCCTATTATTGGGGTTGGCGGAATCCATTCGGCAGAAGATGCTCTGGAAAAACTGAATGCCGGAGCTAGTTTGGTGCAATTGTATACCGGATTTATTTATGAAGGTCCAAAATTGGTAAAAGAAATCAATAAAAAAATCCTTGAAAAAACTTTGTAACTTTGGCACTTTGCTACTTTACAACTTAGAAAACCTTTGGAACAAAAAATCAAAATCATAGAATGTCCTCGAGATGCCATGCAAGGTATCAAAGACTTCATTCCGACCTTTAAGAAGATTGATTACATTCAATCTTTGCTTCGTGTTGGTTTTGACACAATTGATTTTGGGAGTTTTGTTTCACCAAAAGCAATTCCGCAAATGCAGGACACTGCCGAAGTTTTAGCACAACTGGATTTATCTCAAACGCAAAGCAAATTATTAGCTATTATCGCCAATACACAAGGTGCTCAGATAGCTTCGAGATATAAAGAAATTAGATATCTGGGTTTTCCGTTTTCCATCTCAGAAAACTTCCAAATGCGCAATACGCACAAAACTATTGCTGAAAGTTTGGTAACACTTCAGGAAATTTTGAATATTGCCGATGCCTCTAATAAAGAAGTGGTAACCTATATTTCTATGGGATTTGGAAATCCGTATGGTGATCCATGGAATGTTGAAATTGTTGGCGAATGGACCGAACGGCTTGCCAACATGGGCGTAAAAATACTTTCGCTTTCTGATACCGTCGGGAGTTCAACACCAGATGTAATTACTTATTTGTTTTCGAATTTAATTCCGAAATATCCACACATCGAATTCGGTGCACATTTGCATACTACTCCAGACAAGTGGTATGAAAAAGTAGATGCTGCCTATAAAGCCGGATGTGTTCGATTTGACGGAGCGATTCAGGGATTTGGTGGCTGCCCAATGGCTAAAGACGATTTAACTGGTAATATGCCAACCGAAAAGCTTCTCTCCTATTTCACTTCACAAAAAGCAGATACAAACACAAAACCTATGAGTTTTGAAAGTGCTTATAACGAAGCAACAAAAATTTTTACAGCATATCATTAAGTAAGTTACTTAGAGTGTTTTTGGTTGCGCCAAAAATATATCGAGAAGCTTTTATAATATTGAATGTTGTCGATAAAATTTTTATTTCGTAAAAATCACTCGAACTAACGACATTATCATTACGTTAAACAATTCGTAATTCGTAATTTATAATTCGCAATTTTAAACTACATTTGCATGCAATTTAACTACAACTACAAATTGCATGAAAGCACACACAACTAAAATCGTCGGAGAAGGGCTAACCTACGACGATGTACTGCTCATCCCAAATTATTCTGAAGTTCTACCGCGCGAAGTAAGTATTCAGTCAAAGTTTACAAGGAATATTACTTTGAATGTTCCTATTGTTTCTGCCGCCATGGATACTGTTACCGAAAGTTCTATGGCAATTGCCATGGCTCAGGAAGGCGGAATTGGTGTATTGCACAAAAACATGACTATCGAGCAACAGGCGGCTAAAGTCCGAAAAGTTAAACGGGCTGAGGCCGGAATGATTATCGATCCGGTTACCTTACCTTTAACCGCTACTGTGGGTGACGCCAAGATGGCAATGAAGGAATATAGTATTGGAGGAATACCTGTAGTGGATGAAAACGGAATATTAAAAGGAATTGTTACCAATCGTGATTTGCGTTTCGAAAAAGGAAAATCACGTTCGATATTGGAAGTGATGACCTCTGAAAATTTGGTAACCGCTGCAGAAGGCACAACTTTGCAGGAAGCAGAAGGAATTCTACAAAAAAATAAAATCGAAAAACTCCCGGTTGTTGATGATAATTTCAAGCTCATCGGATTGATTACTTTTAGGGATATTACTAAGCTTACGCAAAAACCTATTGCGAATAAAGATAAATTTGGACGACTTCGTGTTGCGGCTGCAATAGGCGTTACAACCGATGCATTAGAAAGAGCTACAGCTTTGGTCAATGCCGGAGTTGATGCAGTGATTATCGATACAGCTCACGGGCATACACAAGGTGTTGTTTCTGTGTTAAAAGAAGTAAAAGCTAAGTTTCCAAATCTTGATGTGGTGGTAGGTAATATTGCTACTGCTGAAGCGGCATTATATTTAGCTCAAAATGGTGCCGATGCTGTAAAAGTTGGTATTGGGCCGGGGTCTATTTGTACAACCAGAGTTGTTGCCGGAGTTGGATTTCCACAATTTTCCGCTGTTCTTGAAGTAGCGGCTGCTTTAAAAGGAAGTGGAGTTCCTGTTATTGCCGATGGCGGAATACGATATACCGGAGATATTCCAAAAGCGATTGCTGCCGGAGCCGATTCGGTAATGCTGGGTTCGCTTTTTGCAGGAACAAAAGAAAGTCCGGGAGAAACCATAATCTTTGAGGGAAGAAAATTCAAATCCTATCGCGGAATGGGCTCTGTAGAAGCCATGCAGGAAGGTTCAAAAGATCGTTATTTCCAGGATGTAGAAGACGACATCAAAAAATTAGTTCCCGAAGGAATTGTGGGGCGTGTTCCTTATAAAGGAGAATTAAACGAAAGCATGCAACAATTTGTTGGCGGACTTCGCGCCGGAATGGGCTATTGTGGAGCCAAAGACATTCCTGCTTTACAGGAATCAGGGCGCTTTGTTAGAATTACCACGAGCGGAATTGGAGAAAGCCATCCGCATAATGTGACGATAACCAAAGAAGCTCCGAATTATTCGAGATAGTTTTTTAAAAGATAAATATCAGGGATAAGTTAAAACTTATCCCTTTTTTGTTTTATCAAATTTTCAATATTTAAAAAATATTTTATTTACCCCTAAATTGAACACCCTATAAATTTATAATTTAATAAAAATTTAAAATCACCTATAATTTTTAATAGGGTTAAAAATAAAAACATATATATTTATCATGAATTCAACATAAAAAATCATGAAACCAAGAAGAATTGTTTTAAGCGTGATCCTTATCATAATTTTGATGCTTACTTTATTTTCAAATCTTATCTTTAAAAATAATGTAACGGTAACTTCAGAAACAAAATTTGACACAGGCGATACTGCCTGGATGATTGTTGCTACTGCATTGGTTTTATTAATGACTCCCGGATTAGGCTTCTTTTATGGCGGCATGGTAGGCAAGAAAAACGTAATCAGTACGATGCTGCAAAGTTTTATGGCAATGGTAATCGTAAGTGTGCTGTGGGTAGTTGCTGCTTATGGTTTGTGTTTTGGACCTTCTATTGGTGGGTTTATCGGAAATCCGATTCCCAATTTGTTTTTTAATAATGTAGGGGCAACTTCTTCCTGGTCACTGGCACCAACGATTCCTTTGCTTTTGTTCGCGCTTTTTCAGGTCAAGTTTGCAATTATTACTCCGGCACTCATTACCGGGGCTTTTGCAGAACGCATACGCTTTTGGGCTTACTTATTATTTATGGTGTTGTTCATTTTATTTGTCTATGCCCCACTCGCCCATTGCACCTGGCATCCCGATGGATTCTTTTTCAAAATGGGCGTTTTAGATTTTGCAGGCGGGACTGTTGTTCACATGAGTGCAGGTTGGGCGGCACTTGCCGGAGCAATGTTCTTAGGTAAACGAAAAGGAGAAAAATCAAATCCTGCACGGATTACTTATGTCTTATTAGGAACCGGGCTGCTATGGTTTGGCTGGTTTGGATTTAATGCCGGTTCAGCTATGGGAGCCAACGGATTAGCCGTTCAGGCATTAGGCACTACTACTACCGCAGCTGCAGCGGCTTCAATGGCATGGG
>DBIH01000047.1 GCA_002296885.1 Flavobacterium sp. UBA807
CTACTGACGATTGTGGTAACGCTTCTACTACATCTGCTACATTCACTATTGAAGATACTACAGCTCCAACAATCGATACTGCTGCTGCAAATGCTACAGTTGAATGTGATGGCGCAGGTAATACGGCTGCTTTACAGGCTTGGTTAACATCAAATGGTGGCGCTACTGCTTCTGATAACTGTTCAAGCACTATAACGTGGTCTAACAACTTTGACGGATTAAGCGATGGTTGTGGTAACACCGGAACCGCTACAGTAACATTTACTGCTACTGACGATTGTGGTAACGCTTCAACTACATCAGCTACATTCACAATAATAGATACTACTGCTCCAACTATTGATACAGCTGCTGCTAATGCAACTGTTCAGTGTGATGGTGCAGGTAACACAGATGCTTTACAGGCATGGTTAGCTTCTAACGGAGGTGCTGCTGCTTCTGACATCTGTTCTAATGTAACTTGGTCTAACAACTTCGACGGATTAAGTGATGGTTGTGGTAACACTGGAAATGTAACTGTAATATTTACAGCTACTGATGATTGTGGTAACACTGCAACAACATCTGCTACATTCACTATTGAAGATACCACGGCTCCAAATATTGATACTGCTGCTGCAAATCTTACAGTTCAATGTGATGGTACCGGTAATGCTGAAGCTTTACAGGCTTGGCTGGCTTCAAACGGTGGCGCTGTTGCTTCAGATGCTTGTTCAACCGGAATTACTTGGTCTAACAACTTTACAGCATTAACTGCTGGTTGTGGAAACACAGGTTCTGCTACTGTAACATTTACAGCTACTGATGATTGTGGAAACGCTTCAACTACATCAGCTACATTCGCTATTATTGATAATACTGCTCCTGTAGCTCCTGAAGCTCCTGCTTCAGTAACAGTTGCATGTATTGGCGATGCTCCTGCTCCTGTTTCATTAACAGCAATTGACAATTGTACTGGTGCAATAACAGTATCTCCTACAGAATCAACGGTTCAAGGTAGTTGTGCTAATTCATTCACAGTAACAAGAACATGGACATTCGTTGATGCTTGTGGTAATACATCTGTAGCTACACAAACAATTAATGTTGTTGATAATATACCTCCAACATTCAATTCGGCTGCTCCTGCAAATACTACAGCTTCATGTGATAATATCCCTGCTCCGGCTGTATTGACTGCAACAGATAACTGTGGAACTGCAACAGTAGCAATGACTGAAACAATTTTACAGGGTAGTTGTCCGGCAAATTACCAAATCGTAAGAACATGGACTGCAACGGATGCATGTGGAAATAGTACTTTCCCTCCACTATCACAAACAATTACTGTTTCAGATACTACCGGACCTGTATTAGTGGGTGAATTGCCAACGAAAATTCAGGTTAACTGTGATGCAATACCACCGGTTCCAACATTGACATTTACTGACAACTGTTCTACTGTAGGTACTCCTGTATTTACACAAACACAATCAGATCCAATTGATGGTGTCTATAATATTACAAGAACATGGACTGTATCAGATGCTTGTGGAAATCTTTCACCAACATATACACAATTCATAATTGTAACACAGGTGGCTACAGTTATCACGCTTCCAGAACAACAAACAAGTAATAATATTAATGAAGACCTATCATTAAATGCTCTATTACCTGCAGGTGTTACTGGTGGAACTTGGACAAATCCAAGTGGTGTTTCAGGATTTAATGCTGCTAATGGTACATTCAATCCTAATGGAGTTCCTCCTGCAGATTACTTGTTCAGCTACACTATCAATGACGGTGCATGTCCTACAAGATATGATGTAACATTTGTTGTTGGACAGGTTAATCCTTGTTTTGATATTGTGATACACAATGCTTTCACTCCAAATGGTGATGGAATAAATGAATATTTCAGTATCGAAAACATTGAAGACTTTGACTGTTATCCAACAAATAAGGTTGAAATCTACAACCGTTGGGGAGTATTAGTTTATGAAACTAAGCAGTACGACAATGGATCGAGAAAATTCATTGGAGTATCTGAAGGAAGAGCTACTGTAAGTAAATCAGAGGAATTACCTACTGGAACTTATTTCTACATCATCAGTTGGACAACTACTGATGGGCAAACGGTAAATAAAGACGGATACTTATACCTTACTAGATAAAAAACCCTACTAACTCCTGAGGGTTGAAAAGCCCTCAGGATAAAAAATAGAAAATATGAGAACAAAAATTTTAATTTTCGCTTTGATGTTAACGTGTTACACTGGTTTTGCACAGCAAGACGCACAGTATACCCAATACATGTACAACACAATAAATGTCAATCCGGCATATGCAGGATCGAGAGGAGTAATGAGTATTTTTGGACTGCACCGTACCCAATGGGTAGGATTAGATGGTGCTCCGACTACAAATGCCTTCTCCTTGAACTCCCCTATTGGTAATAGTAATCTAGGTATAGGTTTATCTTTTGTAAATGATAAAATCGGTCCAACAAATGACAATACCATTTCGGCTGATTTATCATATACTATCGATGTATCTGAAAATTACAAACTGTCTTTTGGTATAAAAGCTTCAGGAAATATATTTAATTTGGATACGAGTAAGTTAACCCCTCAACAGGCAAGTGATCCAAATCTTCAAAATTTTAATAACGAGTTTTCGTTAAACTTTGGAGCCGGAGCTTACTTACATTCAGATAAATTTTATTTAGGCCTTTCGGTACCAAACTTCCTTGAAGATTCAAAATACAATGACAATGATGTAGCTGTGTTTAAAGAAAGAATGAATTTCTACGCAATTACAGGTTATGTATTTGATTTATCACCTTCGATAAAATTCAAACCGGCAGTTCTGACCAAGGTTGTAACAGGTTCTCCGTTACAGGTAGATGCTTCTGCTAACTTCTTATTCTTTGATAAGTTAATGCTTGGCGGTGCCTACCGTTGGTCTGCAGCAGTAAGTGCACTTGCAGGTTTCCAGATAACTGATGGATTGTTTATCGGTTATAGTTATGATATGGAAACAACACACTTAAGAAGATATAACTCTGGTTCACACGAGATTTTCTTAAGATTTGAGTTGTTCAACAAAGTAAACAAAATGGTATCACCTAGATTCTTCTAATAATACGACGATTATGAAAAATAAAATTATATACTTAGTACTAATAACGTTAACCTGCGTTAACAGTTATTCACAAAAAGTCAATAAAACAGAAGTAAAAGGAGATAAGCAATACGATAAACTTGCTTATATAGATGCTGTTAAAACATACGAACGTATCTATAACAAAGGATATAAATCTCCTGATATGTTATTGAAAATAGGTAACGCTTACTATTTTAATGCTGAATTGGAAAAAGCTAACAAATGGTATGATGAACTTTATGCTACAAGCCCTGATCAAGAGCCAGAGTTTTATTATCGTTTCGCTCAAACTTTACGATCAATCAAAGATTATAAAAGATCGGATGAAATGATGGCTAAGTTTAGTGACAAAAGCGGTAATGACGCAAGAGCTAAACTATTCAGTAAAAACAGAAACTATTTACAGGAAATCAAAGAGAATTCGGGTCGTTACAAAATTGAGAATGCCGGCATCAACAGCAAGCATTCTGATTACGGAACAACTTTTATGGGAACTAAAGTGGTTTTCGCTTCGGCTCGTGATACTGGAAACTTCTCAAAAAGAATCCATACATGGACAGGTGATTACTTTACCAACCTCTATGCAGCTCCAATTGCTGAAGACGGTTCATTAGGTCCGGTTGATAAATTTGGTAAAAAATTAAATACCAAATTCCATGAAGATACTCCTGCGTTTACTAAGGATGGAAAAACAGTTTATTTTACGAGAAACAATTACCTTGATCAGAAAAAAGGTTTCGATGCGAGTAAAGTAACTCTTTTGAAAATCTATACTGCTAAAGTCAATAAAGATGGACAATGGGATGATATAACTGCGCTTCCATTTGATAGCGATGCTTATCAAACAGCTCACCCTGCCCTTTCTCCGGATGAAAAAACATTATACTTTGCTTCAGATATGCCCGGAACACGCGGACAATCTGATTTATACAGAGTGGCAATAAACGGAGATGGTACTTTTGGTACTCCTGAAAATCTTGGAGATGCTATTAACACTCCTGGTAGAGAGACTTATCCATTTGTTAATGATGATAATGAATTATACTTTGCTTCAGACGGTCAGCCAGGTCTTGGAGGTTTAGATATTTTTATCACAAGATTACCTAAGGATGGCAGCCTTAACTTTAAGCAGGTATTAAACGTTGGTGAAGAAGCAAACAGTCCAAAAGATGATTTTGCTTTGATTATCAATTCTAAAACTAAAAGAGGTTTCCTAAGTTCTAACAGAGATGGCGGACAAGGAAGCGATGATATCTACAAGTTTTTGGAAACAAGACCAATCTGGTGCGAACAATTGCTTTATGGTGTAGTTACCGATGCAAAAACGCATGAAGTATTACCAAATGCTAAGTTGCTTCTTTTTGATGAAAAATTCAAACAACTTGGAGAAACAACTTCTGATAAAGACGGAAAATATGAGTTCAAGGAAGGTGTTGAATGTGGTTCTAAATATTATGTAAGAACTTCGCTTGAAACCTACACAACTAAAGAATCTCCTGTTATCATCGGTAAAAAAGATGGTAAAACTGAGTTGAATGTTGAGCTTGAAAAAGCTCAGAAACAAGTCAAAGTGGGTGACGACATCGCTGATGTATTCGGAATCAACTTAATCTATTTCGACTTAGACAAATGGAATATCCGTCCGGACGCTGCTATCGATTTAGCTAAAATCCTTGACGTGTTAGAGCAATATCCAACAATGAAATTAGATATCCGTTCTCACACCGACTGTAGAGCTTCTGCTGCATACAATGAAAAATTATCTGACAGAAGAGCAAAATCTACAAGAGACTGGTTAATCAGCAAAGGTGTTTCGCCGGCCAGATTAACTGCTAAAGGTTATGGAGAAAGCCAGCTTATCAACAGATGTTCTGACGGTGTAGAATGTACCGAAGCAGAACACCAGTTAAACAGAAGAAGTCAATTCATTATTACCGGATTATAAAAACCTCAAACCCTTATAATCAAACCCTGAAAAAGCATCCTGAAAAGGATGCTTTTTTTTATCTTTGAAATATGAGAATTTCAAAACTTTTCAATGATTTTTTAGATAGCGAAAAAGCCGGAGGATTTATCCTTATTGCCTGCACCTTAGTCTCTCTTGTACTTGCAAACTCAATTTGGAGCGAAAGTTATTTACATCTTTGGCATCATAAACTGGGTGGACATCCGTTGGAATATTGGATAAATGATGGATTAATGACCATTTTCTTTTTATTGATTGGCCTGGAATTAGAACGTGAAATTTATGCCGGTGAATTGTCAAACCTCAAAAAAGCTTTACTGCCCATTTCTGCAGCAATTGGAGGAATGTTGATACCTGCCGGATTATATCTGATGCTGAATTACGGAACAATAACGCAATCAGGAGCCGGAATTCCAATGGCAACTGACATCGCTTTTGCATTGGGAATATTATCATTATTGGGAAATCGTGTGCCGGTTTCTTTGAAAGTTTTTTTAACTGCTTTAGCCGTAATAGATGATTTAGGAGCTATTTTAATCATTGCTGTTTTCTACACCAAAACTTTAGTCTTGAGTAATCTGTTTATTGCATTAGGAATATTTACTTTTTTACTTTTATTAAACAGATTAAAAGTCCGCAACTTAATTCCGTATTTGATTGGCGGAATTGCAATGTGGTATTTTATGCTTAATTCGGGTGTTCATGCTACAATTAGTGGCGTATTGCTGGCTTTTGCCATTCCATTTGGAAACGGTAAAGAAAAATCAACTTCATACATCCTGCAGCATTTTTTACACAAACCTGTTGCTTTTATAATCCTGCCGCTTTTTGCGCTGGCCAATACCGCTATTATTCTGAATCCTGATTGGCACAATGCTTTGCATTATAACTATACTATGGGAATAGCAGCCGGATTAATCATTGGAAAACCAATTGGCATTTGGCTCTTTAGTTTTTTTTCTGCAAAATTAAAAATAGGACAACTTCCCGAAGATTTGAATTGGAGTACGCTATTTGGTGTTAGTTTCCTGGGAGGTATCGGGTTTACAATGTCAATCTTTATAACTCTGTTGGCTTTTTCAGATACCGAACATATTAACAATGCCAAAATCATCATTCTAATATCATCATTAATCGCCGGAATTTTAGGATTGCTCTATCTGAAA
>DBIH01000189.1 GCA_002296885.1 Flavobacterium sp. UBA807
TAATTTGGTTCCGGCCTCAAAAGGTTTTTCCCTTTTCTTGTCAAAAGGCCAGCTATCGTCATGCGATGAAACATAGTTCATAACCGTATTTCCTTTTAAATCATTCTGCAGGATGTTGGAGTATTTAGAAAACAATTCTTCATAGTTCATTTTGGCTTCATTCCTAAAATCGAAATTGATTAAACCTGTAAATCCATTTTCAAAATAGTTGACTTTTTTGTCTCCAAAATCGAAGAGTTTTTTGTTACTGATGTTGTACCCATAAACTTCACCAACGGTAAAAAACGGATTGTTATCTAATACTTTTTTAGGATTGTTTTTTTTGAATTCGGCGAAGGCTTGGTCACATACTTTTCTGAAATCAGCCCAAACATCTTCGGTCACATGCTTTGCGGTATCAACACGATAACCGTCAATTCCGAATTCGGTAATATAATCCGAAAGCCATTTCATGATGTAATATTTTGGTGCTCTCGGATAACCGGTTTTTTTGAAGAATGCATCAAGCGAAGCCATTTCCTTTTCATAACGACCTTCTTTTTTCCATTTGTTGGCTAAAAAAGAAGGCAGTTCAACATTATCGTTGCTTTCTGTTTTTACATCCGGAAGATTATCAACCAAAGTACAATTGATGTAAGTATCGTATGATTTATAAGTACATTTTGGAGAAGTCCGAACCCAGTCATTCGGATAGACGGAATCTTCAGGAGTTACTGGGCCGGTATGATTGATAACGGCATCGAGCATGATTCGGATTCCTTTGGCGTGGGCCTTCTGAACCAGTTCAGCCAAATCTTTTTTAGTTCCTACACTCGGGTCGATTGCACTCCAATCCCTTGTCCAATAACCATGAAAACCATAAGTAAATCCGGTTCCTTCGTCAACGCCATCGTGAATTTGCTCCACAATTGGTGTCATCCAGATTACGTTGATTCCGAGATTTGTAAAATAACCTTCGTCTAATTTTTGAATAATTCCGCGAAGATCACCACCTTCAAAACCGCGCAGTTTTCCGGTTGGTTTGTTTCTGTTGAAAGTGTGGTCGTTGGTCTTATCTCCGTTATTAAATCTATCGGTAACGATGAAATAAACATTGGCACTTTCCCATACGAATGGCGTTTTTTGCAGTGTAGTCTTTTTTTGAGCAAAACAGACTCCGCTAAATAAAATCATCGCAATTAAGATTATTCTCTTCATGGTTTTAGTATTCAATTTTAACTTCCTGAGTTGTTCCTTTGGTCATGGTAACATTCACCTGTAAAGGTTCAGCAAATCTCTTATAAATTTGCTCCTGACCGTTTACAAAGATTCGTTTTGCTTTGATGTTGTGAATTAAAACAGCAACATCTTTATCTGCTGGTGTATAATTTTTTCCAAGAGTTGAAGACAATTTTATTACTAATGTCTTTCCATTATTTGTACTGCTAAAATTCAGCATTTCATATTGCCCTTTTTCAAAAGCATTTGGAGTTGTTCCGTCGTCATTATATAATTTGCCGGAAGAATTTTTGACATCGGCATCAAAATAATAATGAAGATTGAAATTCGCCAACGAATATTTTGAAGTATTTTGGATTGTTTCAATCATTGGGATAAAGCTTCCACCGCGAACAAACGTTGGAATGTAATCAGCGTTTACTTTTATGTTTTCCGTAGTTCCGGCTGTATGTTTTTCAGAGGTATAAAAATCGAACCAGTTATTGCTTTTTGGGAAATAAACTTCTGCAGAAGTTAAACCAGCTTTAGTAATTGGGGTTACCAAAAAATCGTTGCCCCAAAAATAAGTTCCATCAACGGAAGTCAGATTTTTATTGTCGGGCTCTTCAAAAAAAAGTGGACGCATCAGCGGTAGTCCTTTCTGATTATTGTCGAATGAAATGGTGTAGTTGTACGGCATCAGTTGATAACGTAGTTCCACACATTTCTTTGCTTTTGCCATAGTTACAATATCTTTTCGAGCCACTTCCGAAGCCACCTCCTCCTGTGCATGTGGACGGAATATCGGATTGAAAACACCGTATTGCAGCCAACGTAAATACAATTCGTTGTCAAAATAATCGCCAGCAAATCCGCCAAGGTCAGAGTGCATGTAGCCTAAGCCCTGCATTCCCATTTGCAGAGCGATTTCCATCTGACTCTGCAAACCGCCCCAGCTTCTGCTCACATCGCCACTCCACGGAACCATTCCGAAGCGTTGTGAACCCGAATATCCGGCGCGCATCAATATGAATGGGCGCTGATTAGGGAAATCTTTTTTATAGCCATCAGCGATTAATTTGGCCCAATTGTGTCCGTAAACATTATGAACTTCATCGGCTTTCCCGGCTGCGGTTATTACTTTTGAAGGGAAAACTTCGGGTTCGCCCAAATCACCCCACATGCCGCCAACGCCTTGATTTATCAATCTTTTATAGACATTCCAAAACCAATCCTTTCCTTCGGGTTTAAAAATGTCAACCACACTCGTGTTTCCGAAATAGAAATCCCAGATCGCCGGTTTTCCTGTTTTGTCTTTCACCAAAACATTTTTATCTACGGTTTCCTGCCATTTTGATGAGGTTGTCAAGATGAAAGGTTCAGTTATCAATATCGTTTTGATTCCTTTGGCATT
>DBIH01000227.1 GCA_002296885.1 Flavobacterium sp. UBA807
ATCAACGCTCACAACCATTTTGGAGTTGTGTTGTGCTGAAATCGCCTGAGCTAAAAGCAATAAAATGACTAAGACTTTTTTCAATTGTTGAATTTATGTTGGATAAAATCGTTTAAAATAATTGTTGTAAACAAAGTAGCGCCGTCAACATTCATGTGGCCACAGGAAGAAAAATACTTGTCATCGGTTACTTTGTTTTCATAATTATACACTTCAGGATATACGGATTGTATACTGTTAAAATACTTATCAGAAGCACATTCCTGGCACATTGGAGTAGCAATAGCAATCAGATGAATATTGTTTTTTTTGCATATAGCTTTTATCTCTTCGTAGGCAACATTTCTTTTTGGAGAATAATCAGAAAGGTCATAACTCATATTTTTTCCTTCTCCTTTCAAAGCATAATATCCAAAATTCTCCAGCGCATTCGACTTCTTATGAACAAGCGAAAAGAACATTTCCCTAAAGCCAATTTTCGCATCATTCTCAATGTATCTGTAAAACGGGATATAAACTAATTTATTATAATCATCCCACGATTTGTAATGATTTCGAATAGTTTGTGAATAATGCAGATAAGGCATGTACATTGCCCGGACGCCATCGGAATGTGAGTTGCTGTTCAGATTTGTATCTACATCCAGAATGATGTTTTTGATTTTGTAATTCCGCTCAAGCATCAATTTCAGAAGCAATGCGGTTTCATCCAGTTTAGAACCGCTCATACCAAAATTATAAGCGCTGATTCCTTTATCGATAAAGAGTTTGGCAACCATATGATTTTGAGTTCGGGAAGAACCCATAAAAGCAACATCAAATTTTTTGTTTTTTGAACTGATGACATATTCTATTTTGTTCCGCTTTGAAGATTTCAGATAAACTGCTGTATACAAAACGTCCAACACCACTGCCGAAAACAACAGGATGATTAGAAGTTTAGCTATGAATACAACAAATTGCTTCATCAGAACTGAAAGTATATAAAGTTTTTATAATCGGTAAAAATTCCCAAAGCGATGATTGCCATAATACTCAGGCTCACTTTCAACCATGAATATTTTCCTGAAAGCGGCTCGATTTTGTAACGGTTGTTCCATTCAACCATAACAAATAAAAGAATCATCGGAATGAGTTCATAATTATAACGTTCAAAATTGAAATATTGTGGAGCAAAACGCAAATCGGTTACCATTCGCTTGATGTATTCGATAGCATCATGAATTGTTTTTGCCCTGAAGAATATCCAGGCAATACAGGTAATGATGAATGTAATCAGTATGTTCAAAAGAATCTGTAAAGAATTCAGATTGAATGAAAGTTTGAAAGTGTCGAGATTGTTCCTGTTTCTGTTTAAAACTAACAGAGGAATAAAATACATGGCGTTGATAAATCCCCAGATGATATATGTCCAACTGGCGCCATGCCAAAAACCGCTTACCAAAAAAATGATAAATACATTTCGGATTTGAAAAATTTTTGAACCCCGGCTTCCGCCAAGAGGTATGTAAAGATAATCCCTAAACCAGGTCGTGAGTGAAATATGCCATTTGCGCCAAAATTCGGCTATATCTCTTGAAAAATAAGGATAATCAAAGTTTTTCAATAAGTCGATTCCGAAAAGTTTTGAAGTTCCCAGAGCAATATCGGAATACCCCGAAAAGTCACCATAAATCTGGAAAGCAAAATAAACCGCACCAAGAATCAGCGACAACGAATTCATCGAATTATAATGGTCAAAAACCGCATTCGCATACATGGCACAAGTATCGGCTACGACCACTTTTTTTACCAAACCCCAAATAATCTGGTAAATTCCTTCTTTGGCTTTTTCGAAATCAAATTCCCTTTTGACTTTTAATTGTGGTAAAAGATGCGTTGCTCTTTCAATCGGTCCGGCAACGAGCAATGGAAAATAGCTCACGAAAAGAGAATAGTCAATAATATTCCGTTCGGCTTTAATCCTTTTGAAATAAATATCGATGATGTAGGATAAGCCATGAAAAATATAAAATGAAATCCCAACAGGAAGTACTATTTTCAGAATGATTGGACTGACACTAAATCCGATATCATTAAATACATCCGCAAAAGATTTAGCAAAGAAATTATAGTATTTGAAAAAACCGAGTAAACAAAGACTGAGAATTACCGTTAGGTAAAGCCAAAACTTACGCAACTTTTGAGAAGAACTTTTCTCCAGTTCGATTCCGGAAAAATAGACCAGTAATGTTGAAAAAAGCAGCAAAAATAAAAAGCGCCAATCCCAGCATGAGTAGAAATAATAACTCGCCGCAATAAGAATAAAATTCTGGGAAGTTTTTGATTTGTTAGGAATGAACCAATATGCCAGAAACACCACAGGCAGAAAAATCGCGAATTGTAGTGAGTTGAAAAACATATTGGTTCAGTATTTTGTTTTTAGAAGTTTGGACTCAGATTGTATTTTTTGTAGAAGTTGTCCAAAACTTCAACCACTTCATCTTCGGTGTCAACTATTTTAATCAAGTTCAGGTCGTCCGGATTTGCATTGTGTTCCTTTTCAATCATTACGGTTTTTACCCATTCCAATAAACCTGACCAAAATTCGGTTCCAACCAAAATGATAGGGAATTTTCCAATTTTTTTGGTTTGGATAAGGGTTACCGCTTCAAAGAATTCGTCCAGCGTTCCAAATCCGCCGGGCATAACCACAAATCCCTGAGAATATTTAACGAACATTACTTTGCGCACAAAGAAATAATCGAAATTCAGGTTTTTGTCTTTGTCAATATATGGATTGTAATGTTGTTCAAAAGGTAATTCAATGTTAAGTCCAACTGAAGTTCCTCCGCCGGAGTGCGCGCCTTTGTTTCCGGCTTCCATGATTCCGGGACCACCACCTGTAATAACTCCGTAACCTGCCTTACTGATTTTATAGGCAATTTTTTCAGCTAACAAATAATATTTGTTGTCCGGTTTTGTTCTTGCTGAACCAAAAATAGAAACGCAGGGACCAATTCGGGCCATCGTCTCATATCCATTTACAAACTCCGACATGATTTTAAAAATCGCCCAGGAGTCATTGGTTCTTATTTCATTCCAGGGTTTTTGTTTTAATTTATCCTGAATTCTGTCATCGTCATTAGAGTACTGTTCTTTCATTTTCAAAATTTTTTAAGCCCGCTAAAGTAACTATTATTTTAAATTTTAAATTCTAAATTTTAAATTGTTTGCCGCTTATAATTCAAAATTTATAATTCACATTGAATTTTTCTGCCATTCCCACTTAAGAAGCGAATAACAATCGGAGTCTTCGTTTTTTCCGTCAACAACATAATCTTCACGCATAGTTCCTTCTTTTGTGAAGCCATAACGCATCAATAATCTTAATGAAGGTTCGTTTTCGGCGGCTATCAATGCTTCAATTCTATGAAGATTTAATTTAGTGAAACCATACTCCAAAACGACTTTCAAAGCTTCGGTCATAAAGCCTTTTCTTTTTTGATTTTCAGCTCTCATATTGTAAAAAACTTCCGCACGCCTATGCGTTGCATTCCAGGTATGAAAACCACATACGCCAATTGGCAAACCACTTTCTTTTTCGATCATCAGGAAAACAAAAATTGAAAGGCGATGGGTTTCCATTCCTTTTTCATGCATTTCTTTATGATGCTCAAAACCTGCGTCATCAAACCCAAAATACGCTTTGATTTCTTCTTCCGATTTGGTATTGAACAACTCATGAATGATAGCAGGCGTTATACTTTTTAATATCAATCGTGATGTTTGGATTTCAATTTGATTCGTCATATTTACTATTTTGAATTTTGAATTCTAAATTTTAAATTGTTTAAGTTTTATCAAAATAGTAATCCCATTTAAAATTCAAAACTTATAATTTATAATTCCTTTTTCAAAAACGGAGCAGTATAGCTTTTTTTGCTTTTTGCGACTTCTTCCGGAGTTCCTATGGCAACGACTTCACCGCCGCCTTTTCCGCCTTCCGGGCCAATATCGATGATATAATCGGCCAATTTGATTACATCCATATTGTGCTCGATAATCAAAATAGTGTTGCCTTTGTCAACCAGTTTGTTGATTACATCCATCAGCACGCGTATGTCTTCAAAATGCAGTCCGGTTGTTGGTTCATCCATGATATAGAATGTATTTCCGGTATCTTTTTTGGACAATTCGGTTGCCAGTTTGATGCGCTGCGCTTCACCACCCGAAAGTGTGGTACTTTGTTGCCCCAATGTGATATAACCCAAACCAACATCCTGAATTGTTTTGACTTTTCTGTAAATTTTCGGAATGTTTTCAAAAAATGGTACCGCTTCATCAACCGTCATATTCAATACATCCGAAATGGATTTTCCTTTGTATCTTATTTCCAATGTTTCCCTGTTGAAACGCTTGCCCTGACAGGTTTCGCATTCTACATAAACATCAGGCAGGAAACTCATTTCAATCGTTCGAACGCCAGAACCTTCACAGGTTTCGCATCTTCCGCCCGAAACATTAAAACTGAAACGTCCTGCCTTATAGCCGCGAATCATCGCTTCGGGAGTCTGTGTGTACAAACTTCTAATTTCTGAAAAAACATCGGTGTAAGTGGCAGGATTGCTTCTCGGCGTTCGTCCAATCGGGCTTTGGTCGATGTCGATTACCTTGTCGATATGCTCCAAACCTTCAATCTTTTTATAAGGCTGTGGCTTTTTTACGCCATTAAAATAATAAGCATTTAGAATAGGATAAAGCGTTTCATTAATCAAGGTCGATTTTCCGCTGCCCGAAACTCCCGTCACACAAATCATTTTTCCTAATGGTAATTCTATCGAAACATTTTTCAGATTGTTTCCGGAAGC
>DBIH01000114.1 GCA_002296885.1 Flavobacterium sp. UBA807
TTCAACATCCTGCAGGGAATCAATCTTAAATTTGGATGTTGTCCAATTGGTTGTTGGATAGATTCTAGTTTTTTTGCCTTTGATATTGACATCGACCGGCATTGCAAATTTGTTTTCATCCACTTTCCAGCGATATTCCAGCTTTCCTTTGGAGATTCGCAATTCAAGATTTGGAATAGCGGTATGTTTCAGGTATTGATCGAAAACCGGAGTTAAATTCATTCCAAATTCTGCGTTGAAAAAGGCAATTACAGTATCGTTATCGATTATTTTATTGTGGAATGTCTGAGAGTATTTTAAAAACATTTTCCACCACTTAACATCATTATTTACAACATGTCTCAATGTGTTTAAGAAAAGTGCTCCTTTATCATACATATCTCCCGAACCTTCTTTATTAACACCATACGGTCCAATTATTGGTCTGTCATTATCGACATTTCTTTTCAGCCCGTTTATATAATGTTGTCCTTTTTCGTAACCCTGCTGGCATTCTACATAAACAGATTCGCTATAAGTTGTAAAACCTTCGTGAATCCACATGTCGGCACTGTCTTTTGAAGTAATATTATTTCCGAACCATTCGTGGCCACTTTCATGAATCGTAATGTAGTCAAATGTCAATCCGATTCCGGTGCGTGTTCTGTCTGTTCCCAAATAACCTTGCAGGTAATGATTTCCGTAAGCCACAGCACTTTGATGTTCCATGCCTAAATAAGGAGTTTCAACCAATTTGTATCCGTCTTCGGCAAAAGGATAGGGCCCAAATTTGCTCTGGAAACATTCCATCATTGATTTTACTTCTTCAAAATGCTTTCGTGCTTTAGCTTCGTTATCACGCAGTACGTAATAATCTAAATCGAGTCCTTTATAATTGTCATGAATATGTACATAATCCCCAATGCTCACATTTATAGAATAAGTATTTATCGGATTTTTAACTTCCCAGTCCCAACGGGTGTAACCATTTTTCAAATCTTCACTTCCTGTCAATCGTCCGTTGGAAACATCCATTAAACCATTTGGAACTGCTACTTTTATTGTAGCACCAAAATCGGGCTCATCACTTTGGGAGTCTTTTACTGGATACCATAAACTTGCTCCAGTTCCCTGGCAGGCCACACCAACCCAGTTTTTCCCCTGACTGTCTTTAGTAAAGACAAAACCACCATCCCATGGCGCATTTCTGGCAATTATAGGTTTTCCGGAGTAATAAAAACGCAGACTTTGTTCAGAGTTAATGGTCAGTTGAGCTGGGAAATCAATGAATACGGCGCCAAATTCTCTTTTATAATTCAGTTTTTTAGAATTGAAAATGATAGAATCTACCTGCATGTTTTCAAACAAGTCCAATTGTATTTTTGAAGTAGCTGAAACAACTTTAAATCTGATGTCATTATATCCTGCAACAGTTCTTTCATCAGGATTGATTTTGATATTTAAATCATAATGCAATACATCGAAGCAGGTTCTCTCAGGACGTAAACCACCTTGAAGTGTGTCTTTTCGGGTTGCTCTTTCCTGAGCGGAAAGTAATTGGAAACTGAAAATAAGCAGGCATGCGAGGGTTATTTTTTTCATTTTTAAAATAGAAAATCTATTGAATTAGTAGAAATGGTTTTGACTTTGTTACAATAAAATCATACCTGTATCACGCCCAAATTAAATTTCTTTTCAATAGGTGAGTGGTTAGCAGCTTCAATTCCCATTGAAATCCAAGTGCGGGTTTCCAGTGGATCTATGATGGCATCTGTCCATAAGCGAGCCGCTGCATAATAAGGAGAAACCTGTGCATCGTAACGAGCTTTTATTTTATCGAATAATTCCTGCTCGGTTTTCTCATCTACGGTTTCGCCTTTGGCTTTAAGTGAAGAAGCTTCAATTTGTGCCAATACTTTAGCAGCCTGAGTTCCGCCCATAACGGCTAATTCAGCACTTGGCCATGCAACTATTAATCTTGGGTCGTATGCTTTTCCACACATGGCATAATTTCCGGCACCGTAAGAGTTACCAACAACCACAGTAAATTTTGGCACGACCGAATTGGAAACGGCATTTACCATTTTGGCTCCATCTTTAATGATTCCGCCATGTTCGCTTTTCGAACCTACCATAAAACCGGTCACGTCCTGAAGGAAAACCAATGGGATTTTCTTTTGATTGCAATTGGCAATAAAACGTGTTGCCTTGTCAGCAGAATCAGAATAGATTACACCACCAAATTGGATTTCTCCTTTTTTTGTTTTAGAAACGGTACGCTGATTCGCTACAATTCCAACTGCCCAGCCATCAATACGGGCGTAGCAGGTGATTAGTGATTTACCATAATCGGGTTTGTACATATCCATTTCGGAATTATCAACCAAGCGTTTGATGATTTCCAACATATCGTATTGATCGGTACGTAGTCTTGGCAGGATTCCGTAAATATCTTTTTCTTCTAATTCCGGTTTTTTTGAAGCTTCCCTGTTGAATCCTGCCTTTTCGTAATCGCCAATTTTTCCAACGATACTTTTAATCCGGTCTAAAGCATCTTTATCATCTTTAGCTTTATAATCGGTAACGCCCGAAATTTCGCAATGCGTTGTTGCCCCGCCAAGCGTTTCATTATCTATGTTTTCGCCAATAGCGGCTTTTACCAGATAACTTCCGGCAAGGAAAATACTTCCGGTTTTATCTACAATCATGGCTTCGTCACTCATGATTGGTAAGTAAGCTCCACCAGCAACACAACTGCCCATTACAGCGGCAATTTGCGTAATTCCCATACTGCTCATAATGGCATTGTTTCGAAATATGCGCCCGAAGTGTTCTTTATCAGGGAAAATTTCATCCTGCATTGGGAGATAAACTCCGGCCGAATCAACCAGGTAAATTATAGGCAGGCGATTCTCCATGGCAATTTCCTGTGCGCGAAGATTCTTTTTTCCTGTAATCGGAAACCAGGCACCGGCTTTTACGGTTGCATCATTAGCAACAACAATGCATTGTTTTCCTTTAATGTAGCCCATTTTTACCACAACACCTCCAGAGGGACATCCACCATGTTCAACATACATTCCGTCACCAACAAAAGCACCAATCTCAATGCTATTTGCTTTTTCATCAAGCAAATAATCGATACGTTCACGGGCAGTCATTTTGCCTTCGGCGTGGAGCTTTTCGATACGCTTTTCGCCACCGCCAACTTTGACTTTTGCAAAGCGTTGTTTCAAATCGGTTAATAAAAGTTTGTTGTGATCTTCGTTTTTATTGAAGTTAATATCCATGTTGCTGAATTTGCTTTTAAATAGTTGAGCTGATTGTGGGCTAAATTACGAAAACGTTTTCAATATGGTAAATTCTGATGATTTGAAATTGAAATTCGAAAAAAAAAGACATATTTTTGATAAGTTAATATTCACTTAACATTAGAAAAATACATTTGCACCAAAATAAACAGAAAAATAATGAATCTCAACAGTATTTTCCAATTTTTAGTTCCAAAGGATAAAAAATTCTTTCCATTATTTGAGCAGGGTGCAGCCGGGCTTATTTTATTGGCGGAAACACTTCATGAAGCCGTTAATGCACCTAAAGCGGAAAGAGAAGAATTCTTTAAAAAAGTTGAAGAACTTGAAGCCGAATTGGAAGAGATTACCCATAGAACCCATCTGGAATTAAGTAGAAACTTTATTACGCCATTTGACCGTGAAGACATTCACTCGCTGATAAAAGCTATGGATAATGTTGCTGATAATATGCATGGAGCCAGTAGCAGAATGCGTTTGTATCAGGTGGAAAAAATTACAAAATCAATTCGTAAGCTGACTGAAATTAATTTGGAAGCATGCCAGTTGATAGGTGTCGGTATCAAGCAATTGAAAGACATGAATCACAAAGCGATCAAAGATACCTGCAAAAAAATCAACAAACTGGAAAGCAAGGCTGATTCTGTATTTGACAAAGCTGTTGCTGATATTTTTGAAAATGAAACCGATGCTAAAAACGTTATCAAATATAAAGAGGTGCTTTCGGCGCTGGAAATGGCGTCAGACAAATGTAAAAGTGTTTCCAATGTAATGGAACAGATTTCGGTTAAACACTCATAAAAATTCAATTAGGAAATTATGACATTACTAATTGTGATTATTGTTCTTGCCCTGATATTTGATTATATCAATGGTTTTCATGATGCTGCTAATGCCATAGCGACTATAGTGGCAACCAAAGGATTGACACCATTTCAGGCAGTGCTTTGGGCAGCTTTCTTCAACTTTTTGGCTTTTTGGGTTTTTGGATTCGGAGTTGCCGATACTGTGGCAAAGACCGCCGATACTATGCAGATAGATTTGGTAGTAATCCTGGCAGGAGTCGTTGCAGCTATTATCTGGAACTTACTTACCTGGGCTTTAGGTATTCCGTCATCATCTTCGCATACACTCATAGGAGGTTTTGCAGGCGCAGCTATTGCACACGCACTTTCGGTACACGGCTTTTCAGATTATTATGTTCTAGACGAATCAGGAAAACAAATTACAAAGCATTGGTACGAAATAGTAAACTGGTATTCGCCTGCTAAAGACGGCGGATTGCCAACCGGAGTTTTGGTCATCATTTGCTTTATCGCATTAGCACCGGTTATTGGTCTTTTGCTATCTTATTTTCTGTCTTTATGGTTAATGTATTCTTCTCGAAAAAGCATCTATCCAAAACTGTTTACGCTTGCGTTTATGGGGCTGACCTATTGGTTTATTGCTTGTGAATTTAAATTAGATATTGATGAAGAACATGCCCGAATTAAATCATCTCATTTTTTAAGTATTATTGCCGAACCCAACAACATTAAGTGGTTAATCGTTGGAATAATAATAACCAGCATTTCTATTTTCTGCCTTCGATTCAGCAGCCTTGCGATTTCTAAATCAAACTCTATTTTAAAGAAAATGCAGTTGTTGACTTCAGCCTCATTCAGTTTAGGGCATGGAGGTAATGATTCACAAAAAGTAATGGGTATCATTGCTGCTGCAGTAATGGTTTATGTTCACAAAAGCGGAATTTCTACCGATTCATTACCAGGTTGGTTACATGTTGACATAGGTAAAGGAACAATGCCTGATTGGATTCCGTTAGCCTGTTATAGCGCCATTGCTCTTGGTACTTTGAGTGGAGGTTGGAAAATCGTAAAAACAATGGGTTCTAAAATCACAAAAGTGACTGCCTTTGAAGGAGTTGTTGCCGAAACAGCCGGAGCTTTAACTTTATTCTTGACAGAGCATTTCAAAATTCCGGTATCGACTACACATACCATTACAGGTTCTATCATTGGAGTAGGAGTGACTAAAAGAATTTCAGCAGTTCGTTGGGGAGTTACCGTTAAACTTCTTTGGGCATGGGTTTTAACAATCCCGGTATCTGCGGTTCTGGCGGCATTTGTTTATTATTTCCTGAAATTATTCTTGTAATCTATAACGCAATTTTAAATAGCATCTTCAGATGCTTTTTTTATTTAATAAATTGTTAACGAATGTCTTACTGATTATTGATTATTTTTATAATTCTAAAACTCAAAAAAACATGAAACGCAAACTTCTTTTTTTAGCAATTATAATGCAAAGCACCTTTTTGACTTTCGGTCAGACAAAAGATATCCAATACAAAGACGGAGTTCAGGTCTTAAGCGGAATTAGTGTAAAACCCGCAAAACCTTTAAAGAATAATCCGGGAGTATTGATTCTTCCTGCCTGGATGGGAATTGATGAACATGCGAAAGACAGTGCCAATAAATTAGCCGCATTAGGCTACAACACTTTTATAGCCGATATTTATGGTGCAGACCAACGCCCGAAGAACTTTAATGAAGCCGGACAAAAGGCAGGCTATTTCAAGAAGAATATAAAAGAATATCAAACAAGGATTCAGTTAGCTTTAGATGAATTGATTAAACAAGGTGCAAACCCCGATGATATTGTTGTTATTGGATATTGCTTTGGCGGAACTGGGGCAATTGAAGCAGCACGAACCAATATGAAAGTAAAAGGCATTGTTTCTTTTCATGGTGGTTTAGGCAGAGATGAAACACGAACTATTGAAACAATTATTCCAAAAGTCCTGATTCAACACGGAGCTGATGATCCTTATGAATCAAAAGACGAAATTGAAAAATTCCAAAATGAAATGCGTACTGCCAAAGCAGATTGGCAGATGACCTATTATGCCAATGCAGTGCATTCATTTACCGATAAAAATGCAGGTAACGATAACTCTAAGGGCGCAGCTTATAATGAAAAAGCTGAAAAGCGTTCGTGGGAAGCTATGCTCACCTTCCTGAAAGAAGTTTTATTATAGTACGTTATCAATGGGTTCTCTAAAGAGAACCTTTTTTATACTGATTAACATCAAACAAAACCACTTAACATTAAATTAATATAAAAAAAATACAAACTTAATCAAGAGGTAACTTAGAGTTAATTCACCCAACCTTATTTTGCATCAAATAATAAAAGCAAAATTTATGAACTTTAAATCGTTACTTCTACTCACTTTTTTGTTTGTCTTTAGTATTGGCTCAGCCCAAATAACCACCTCTTCCATAACAGGTAGCGTTACAGAAGCGAATACACCGGTTGCTGAAGCATCAGTAACTTTGATTCACTTACCAACCAATTCAACTTTCGAAACTACTACCAACAAGCAAGGTAGATTTAGTTTGGATAACTTAAACGTTGGTGGTCCATACAAAATTATTGTAAAAGCAATGGGCTATGAAGAATATTCAAATGCTGAGATTCAATTGGCTCTTGGTGATAACGATATTCACTCCATTGGGATCGAAAAGAAAGTAAATACGCTTCAGGAAGTTGCCGTTGCTGGGAAAAAAACTGCAAAAAGCGGTACACAGATTACTCAGGCAGTCATTAGCGGTTTGCCAAATATCAATAGAGGAATTCAGGATGTTACTAAATTAGTACCTCAAAGTGCTAACAACTCTTTCGCAGGAACAAACTTCAGATATAATAACGTTACGATTGACGGTTCAATCAACAATGATGCTATCGGTTTTAGTCCGTCTTTAGGAGGTCAGTCAGGAACTTCGGGTATGCCTGGAAGCAGTACACGTACCAACTCAATAAGCTTAGATGCTATTCAGGATGTTCAGGTTTATATTGCTCCTTATGACGTAAAACTGGGTAATTTTTTAGGAGGTAGCGTTAATGCAGTTACCAGAAGCGGAACAAATAAAGTTTCGGGTTCAATCTACAGTTATGGAAGAAATGCTGCCATTACCGGTAATAATGATGCAGGAGATGGTTCTAAAATGCCAAGTTCCTTCGAAGATTATCAACTTGGTTTCCGATTAGGTCTCCCTATCGTTAAAGATAAATTGTTCTTCTTTACCAATATGGAATATACAAAAAGAACAGATCCTGTATTCTATAATGCAGGCGATTTAGATGCTAATGGAAATGTTGCTTCATTGGTAGATGCTGCAACTGCTCAGGCGATAACCAATTTCGTTCAAACAAAATATGGCTATAATATTGGATCATCTGACGCTTTTAACAACTATTCACAAAGCAAGAAGTTTTTCAACAAAATAGATTGGAAAATCAACAACAAACATTCCCTGTCTGTCAGAAATAATACTGTTCTTGGTGAAGCATCTAATTTAGAGCGTGATGCTCAGAACTTCAGGTTTACCAGCATGAACTTTATTCAAAAGAATACAGCTGTGAGTACGGTTCTCGAATTAAAAAGTCACTTTAACAGCAAATGGTCTAACTCATTCATTGCCGGTTACTCAAGTATAAAAGATTACCGCGTTCCAACGTCAGAGAATATTATGTTCCCACAGGTTGAAATCGGTTATAACGGTGGTACCATATTTTTAGGAAACGATCGTGAAGCTACTGTCTTCAACATGAAACAAAATACAACTGAAATTACCGATAATCTAACCTATAAAACAGGTAATCACACATTGTTATTCGGTACACACAACGAGCTTTATGATATCAACTACGGATTTGTAAACGCTCTAAATGGAAGAGTATCTTATAAATCATTAGCCGATTTTTATGCTTCGATGCCAACAAGGGTTAGAGGTACTTATCCATTTGATGGGTCGACACGTGATGATATCTTTAATAATCCGTATGCAAAATTCAATGTAAACATGTTTAGTGCTTATGTACAGGATGAAATAAAGATTGGTAATAAACTAAAAGTAGCTGTTGGTTTAAGAGTTGATTACACTGATTTGCCAAACAAACCTAACTTGAGTACACAGGTAGAAACTTCACCTGTTGATCCAAACTATGGTACAACTTATCACTATACACACCTAAGCGATATCAACAACAGCTTTTTTAATTCGGCTGCGATCTCTCCAAGACTCGGTTTTACCTATAATGTAAAAGAAGACAAATCAATCGTCATAAGAGGTGGTTCAGGGGTATTTACTGGTAGAATTCCGTTTGCCTGGTTAGGATATGCTTACTATAATGATGGTGTTGGTTACGGAAGTTTTGACAGAAACAATTTAACTGCCGCTCAAGTGGCTACTTTAGGCGACCCATTGGCTTCAGGAGGTTTAGCCGGATATCATGACACAACTCCGAAAATCCAGGCGGATTTGATTGACAATAATTTCAAAATGCCACAAATATTAAGAAACTCCTTGGCGGTAGACTATACTTATAAAGGTTACAAACTTACTGTTGAAGGTATTTATACTAAAGTAATTAAGGATTTAATGTTCCAACAGGTAAACAAAACAGATAACCCGTTTTACTTCTCGTATGACGTAAACCATGAAATGCCAGTCTATTCAAGTAATATAAACCCTGCCTTCTCTAATGCATACATGCTATCAAATACCAGTCAGGGATACCGATATAGCTTAACCGAAATGATCTCTAAAACTTACGATTTCGGATTTAACTTTATGGCTGCTTATACTTACGGAAACTCAAAAGATATCAGTAACGGTATCCGTAACTCGATGGAAAGTAATTATCAAATGAACCAATCGTTAACACCAAATGACCCAAAACTTGCAACTTCCAATTTCAACATCAAGCACAGAGTCGTAGCTAATTTAGGCTATGCAGTTAATGTGGGTAAAAACAATACAGTTTCGGCTAACGTTTTCTTTAATGCACAATCCGGTAATCCATTCACTTGGGGATTTGTAAACTCTACAATTGCTGGAACAGGTCAGGCAGCCGGTTTAGCCTATATATTTAAAGATGCTACCGAAGCAGCGCAATATATTGGTGTTAATACTGCCGGCGTACCATCGGCAACGGCTACACAACAGGTTGCCGATTACGAAGCATTCATCAATAGCAATCCGTATTTAAAAAGCAGACGAGGTAAGTTCACTGAAAGAAATGGCGACTTTACGCCTTGGAACATCCAAACCGATATGCGAATCATGGATGAATTTAAATTTGGCGAAACACAAAGCTTGCAGTTTTCAGTTAGCATCATCAATGTTGGAAATATGATTAACAAAGACTGGGGAAGAAGCTATTTTGTTCCAAATACTTTTAACTCAACAGCAAGTATTGGTTTGACAAAAACAGGAAACTTAGGCGGAGTTGCCACAGGCGATCCAATCTATACCTTCAAAACGCCAACATCAACTCCGTATGTTGTTGACCAGTTTGCTTCAAGATTTCAAATGCAATTCGGATTAAGATATTCATTCTAATAAAAGTATATGAAAAGTTTAAAATCACTTTTAATCTTAATTGTTATATTATTTTCTACCATCACTTCGGCACAGATTACTTCTTCTACCTTAAGCGGAAAAGTAACCGATGGCGATAAACCAATAGTAAACGCAACAATTACAATCATACACTTGCCAACCAATGCAAGTTTTGATACCACAACCGATAAAAAAGGAAGATTCAGTATCGATAATCTTGATGTTGGCGGACCTTATAGATTAGTAATAAAAAGTGATGAGATTGCCGAATATAAGAGAAATAATATTCAATTGATATTAGGCGACAACGAAATGACAAGGGATATCATCGTTAATCGAAAACAATCTAATGCCAACGACGCCTCTAAAGCTGAAGGTGTAGGCAATATGCAATAAAGAAACATGTTTGTAAAGAAAAAGGGTATAACAGCTATGCGGTTACGCCCTTTTTTTAGTTGTAAGTATATAGTTATGAGTTACTTATTTAATATAGTAAATAACTCATAACTCTTCCTTCTGTCCCATCATCATCAGATAGGCTTTTAGGAAACGGTCGATGTTTCCGTTCATCACGCCATCAACATCGCTGGTTTCTTCTCCGGTACGAACGTCTTTAACCAATTTATAAGGCTGCATCACATAGTTACGGATTTGTGAACCCCATTCGATTTTCATTTTATTAGCCTCGATATCAGCACGCTGTGCTTGTTGTTTTTTCAACTCGATTTCATATAACTGCGAACGTAACATTTGCATTGCACGTTGTCTGTTATCCTGTTGCGAACGGGTTTCTGAACACTGAATTTGTATTCCTGTAGGTTTGTGAACCAATTGTACTTTCGTCTCTACCTTATTTACATTCTGGCCACCGGCGCCACTTGAACGCGAAGTCGTAATTTCAATATCGGCCGGATTGATGTCAATTTCAATGCTGTCATCCACCAGCGGATAAACATAAACCGAAACGAAAGAGGTGTGACGTTTGGCGTTACTGTCAAAAGGCGAGATACGAACCAAGCGGTGTACGCCGTTTTCACCTTTCAGATAGCCAAAAGAATATTCACCTTCAAATTCCAATGTTACTGTTTTAATTCCGGCAACATCGCCTTCCTGAAAATTCAGTTCCCTGATTTTATAACCTTCTTTTTCACCCCACATCATGTACATTCGCATCAGCATCGATGCCCAATCACAGCTTTCGGTACCACCGGCACCGGCCGTAATCTGAAGCACAGCACTCAGGCTATCTCCTTCATCAGAAAGCATGTTTCGGAATTCGAGATTCTCGATATGATTGCTGGTCAATTCGTACTGATGGTCCAACTCTTCCTCAGTCGCATCGCCATCCTTAAAGAATTCATAAGTAATCTGAAGTTCCTCGGTCAGGTTTTCGGCTTTGGTAAAATCTTCGACCCATTTTTTCTTAGAGCGAAGGTTTTGCATGATGGCTTCTGCTTCTTTGGCGTTGTTCCAAAAGTCGGGTGCAAAGGTTTTTTCCTCTTCGTTAGTGATTTCAATTAATTTGGCATCAATGTCAAAGATACCTCCTCAACGCACCAAGGCGTTCTACAATACCTTTAATTTGTTCGGTATTTGTCATAAATAATGTAGTTTTGTGTTTTATTAGGAGCTATTTCCCGCTTTCCGCGCTACACGGTAGCTTGCTGCAATCGGGGCTAGAATCCATCACAAAAATAGACTATATACTTTTCATATGGAAATAAATTTAATCAGCGATACCGTAACCAAGCCATCTCCCGAAATGCTTCAGGCGATGTTTAATGCCAAAGTGGGAGATGATGTATTTAAACAGGACCCAACGGTTAATGAATTTGAACGTATTGTAGCTGATTTATTCGGAATGGAAGCGGCTTTGTTTTTTCCGACCGGAACAATGGCTAACCAAACCGCAATTAAACTGAATACCAATCCGGGTGACCAGATTATTTGTGATAAGTGGTCACACATCCATTTGTATGAATCGGGTGGAGCTTCGGCCAATAGTGGTGTCAATTTCAATTTATTGGATGGAAATCGCGGGATGATAACTGCTGAACAGGTTAAAGAAGGAATCAACGATCCCGAGTTTTATCATGTTCCGTTATCCAAAATGGTTGGAATTGAAAATACTACAAACAAAGGCGGTGGTGCTTGCTATGAAATTGAAGAACTAAAAAAAATAAAGCAGGTTTGTAAAGACCACAACCTGAAATATCATTTAGATGGCGCGCGGTTATGGAATGCAATGATTGCCAAAAAGCAGCAGCCAAAGCAGTTTGGGGAACTTTTCGATACCATTTCTGTTTGTTTTTCAAAAGGATTGGGTGCACCAATAGGTTCGGTTTTGCTTGGCGATGCCGAAACCATGCATCGTGCTTTGCGAATCCGGAAAATTTTTGGTGGTAACTTAAGGCAGTCGGGTTATTTGGCGGCAGCCGGAATTTATGCACTGCAAAATAACATTAATCGATTGGAAGATGATCATCGCAGAGCCAAAGAATTAGGAAAGCAATTAGAGCTTTGTTCCTGGGTTTCAGTTGTTGAACCTGTGGAAACCAATATTGTTGTCTTTTCAGCATTTCCACACATTGAAGACAAGGCTGTAGTTGAAAAATTAAAACAAAAAGGAATCTCAATTAGCGTATTGTCTAAAGGAAAGCTACGCATTGTAACACATCTTGATTATCGTCAGGTAATGCACGAATATGTTTTGGAAACGCTGGAGAAGTTAAACTTTTAGTATGCAAAACTTGTTAATTTCTAAGTTTATAACTTCCTTTAATTCATTAAACTCAAGGTAGTAGAAAGCTTATTTTTGTACAGTTACAAAAAGACTATAAATGCCAAAACCACCTGTTGCCAAAATAATTCCACATACTCTTGAGAAACATGGACATGTCCGTACCGATAATTATTATTGGTTAAACGAACGGGAAAACCCTGAGGTGATTGATTACCTTAATCAGGAGAACGAATATTATAATCAGTCAACGGCGCATACCAAAGAATTTCAGAAGGATTTATTTGAAGAAATGAAAGCCCGAATTAAGGAAGATGACGAGTCTGTGCCTTATTTCTACAATGGTTATTATTATATCACGCGTTTTGAAAAAGGAAAGGATTATCCAATTCATTCCCGCAAAAAGGGAAGTTTGGAAGCCAAAGAGGAAATCCTCTTCGATTGTAACGAATTGGCCAAAGGGCATGCCTATTTTAACCTTACCGGATTAAGCATTAGCGAGGATAATACTATGGCAGCTTTTGGGATTGATACCGTTTCGAGAAGACAATATACTATTCAAATTAAGAATTTAGAATCGGGCGAAATCCTTCCTGTAAAGATTGAAAACACTACTGGTGGCGCAACCTGGGCAAGTGATAATACGACTCTATTTTATTCCAGAAAAGATGAAGTGACACTTCGTTCGGATAAGATATACAAACACAAAATCGGAACCACTGCCGATAAGGACAAGCTTGTTTATTTTGAAAAGGACGAAACCTTTGATGTTTCAGTGTATAAATCAAAGTCGAAAAAATATATAATCATCAATTCGAGCAGTACACTGACAACCGAATATCAGACGATTTTATCTGCAACGCCTGATGCTAAATTCAAAGTGTTTCAAAAAAGAACACGTGGATTAGAATATTCGATGTCGCATTATGGAGACCATTTTTATATTGTGACCAATAAGGACAAAGCAACCAATTTCAAACTGATGAAAACTCCTGAAACAGCAACTTCAAAGGAGAATTGGGTTGATTTGATACCGCATCGGGATGATGTTTTGCTTGAGGATATTGATATTTTCAAAAACTATTTGGTTGTTTCGGAACGTTTCAACGGACTTAACAAAATCAGGATAATGCCGTGGAGTGGGAAGGGAGAATATTATTTGCCTTTTGATAGTGAAACTTATATGGCTTACACTACAACCAATCTCGATTTTGATACCGAAATCCTTCGTTATGGTTATCAGTCATTGGCAACACCGGCTTCTGTGATTGATTTCAATATGAAAACAAAAGAAAAAACCATACTGAAAGAGCAGGAGGTTTTAGGAGGGAAATTCGATAAAAATAATTATACCGAAGAGCGTATTTGGGCAACCGCAAAAGACGGAACCAAAGTGCCCATCTCTATGATTTACAGAAAAGAGAATACTAAGAATGGTAAAAATCCGTTATTATTATATGCTTATGGTTCGTATGGGGTGACAATGGATTGTCATTTTTCATCAGTTCGTTTATCACTTTTGGATCGCGGATTTATTTACGCCATTGCCCATGTTCGCGGTGGAGAGGACTTAGGCAGAGAATGGTATGAGGACGGTAAGTTGCTGAAAAAGAAAAATACATTTACAGATTTTATAGACTGTTCGCAATTTGTGATGGATGAAAAGTATACATCAGCAGAACATTTATACGCCGAAGGAGGTTCAGCTGGCGGGTTACTGATGGGAGCAATTATCAATATGGCTCCCAATCTGTACAATGGAGTAATCGCTCAAGTGCCGTTTGTAGATGTTGTAACGACAATGTTAGATGATACAATCCCTTTAACGACGGGAGAATATGACGAATGGGGGAATCCGAATGTGAAGAAATATTATAATTATATGCTTTCGTATTCGCCTTATGACAATGTTGTGGCGCAGGCCTATCCGAACCTGTATATTTCAACAGGTTTGCACGATTCACAGGTACAGTACTGGGAACCAGCTAAATGGGTTGCCAAGCTACGCATTTTGAAAACGAATAATAATCAATTATATTTGGATACCAACATGGATGCTGGTCATGGCGGAGCGTCGGGAAGGTTTGAAGCCATTAAGGAAATTGCCAAAGAGTACAGTTTTTTGTTAGATTTAGAAGGAATAAAAAGATAGTTAAAAATATTTTTATAAATTTGCAGAGTTTTGGAGTCTGTAAAAATAGACTCCTTAATTTTGCTTGACTAAATTATTTTATGAAAGAAGATATAAAAGCTCACGATAATGTTTTAGGCCTGATAGGGAACACTCCGTTGATTAGGCTTAACAAAATCACCGAATCTTTACCAGGAAATTTTTATGCTAAGGTTGAAGCTTTCAATCCCGGTCATTCTACCAAAGACCGAATTGCATTATATATCATAGAAGAAGCCGAGAGACAAGGTATTCTTTCTCCTGGCGATACTATAATTGAAACTACTTCGGGTAATACAGGTTTTAGTTTGGCTATGGTTAGCATCATTAAAGGATATAACTGTATTTTGGCTGTTAGTTCTAAATCTTCTAAAGATAAAATAGATATGCTTCGCAGCTTGGGCGCTAAAGTTTATGTTTGTCCGGCACATGTCTCTGCTGATGATGAGCGTTCGTACTATAATGTAGCTAAGCGTCTGCATGAAGAAACAAAAGGTTCTATTTATATCAATCAGTATTTTAACCAATTGAATATTGATGCGCATTACAAATCGACCGGTCCTGAAATTTGGGAACAGACTAACGGAAAGATTACTCACCTGATTGCATGTAGCGGAACTGGAGGAACTATTTCTGGTGCAGCTAAGTTTTTAAAAGAGAAAAATCCAAAT
>DBIH01000253.1 GCA_002296885.1 Flavobacterium sp. UBA807
GATTTTTAGACTTCTTAGATTTTCGATTTTAAATTTAGTTACTTTTTTATAAAGAGTCTAAAAATCTAAAATGTCTAAGTTGTCTTTTTTTGCGTTAGGGATTGCAGTGGAAATCCTTTTTCTTGAAAAAGATTGCAACGGAAAGCCCGACCCTCGTGGTAACGCCATAATTTTTTTTACTTTGTAACTTTGCCACTCTGTAACTTTGTTACTTTTTAATCGTTCCTGTTTTTTTATCGTATCCGTAAGGACAATGACGGCAACCACTTTTGCAGCAATAGCCGCGTTTGAGGTGGTATTTGGAGGTGAAACATTTATAACCTTCGGGTGTGTAATAGAAATCTTCGCCTTCGATTAATTTATTTTCATTATTTTGCTCGTTCATAGTCGCAAATTTAAAGCTTTATCATAAATGTTTGTAATTGTATCGAGATATTTAATTCCAAAAGGGTACACGGGAATCACATTGTTTCCGTTTATTGTGGTTTCGAAGCGAGATTTGAAGCAGAATGCGGTGATGATAAATCATGAAAAAATTCACATCAGGCAACAGATGGAGCTGTTGATTCTCCCTTTTTTTATTTGGTATGGGATTGAGTTTTTGCTTAAAAGAATTAAATATAAAGATAAGAATCTGGCTTACAAGAACATATCTTTTGAAAAGGAAGCATATGCGAATGAAAAAGACCTTAACTATTTAAAGGAAAGGTCTTTTTGGAAGTTTTTGAACTATATTTGATTATTTTTTTTCTGTTTGGCTTTTTCTTCCTCTTACAGGTTTTTCTCTTAGTTTTAAAGGGTTTACAGGAGCCTTATCACCAAAATGGATTTTTCCGTTTTGACTCCAAATTGCTTTTCCACCATCGAGGTTTTCATCATGCATAACTTCATTTAAATTGCTCTCAAAATTTTTATCAAGGATTTCAGATGATAATTCTTGATTTTGAGAGACGGTTTTTTCTCCGATTGCAATCCAGCTGAAGGAAACAGAGGAATTTCCGTTTTGATTTTCTTTTATTTTAAATCCTTCAGAAGTTACTTCTGCCAGAAAAACCCCTTTGGTTTCTCCCATAGGAGTACAGGTAACGATAATAGGTTTTGTTTTATCGACTAATTGGGAGAATGATTTTTCAAAAGCTACATTAGCCTGGCCGTTTGTCAGTTTTGCAATTCCTTTGCTGTTTATTTCAGGTTGTAATGCGGTTGATGCATAAGAAACAACCTTATCGTCGTGTCCTGAAATGACTATGTAGTCTTCATTCGAGATTACTTTTCCTAAGTTATAGGAGCTAAATCGTTTGCCGGTAAATACTGTTCCGTATTCATCTCCTTTTATCCAGCCTCCGATTACACCGCCATAAATTCCCATTCCAATAGATGAATTTATATAATTTGGATTAGCCATTCGTCCGGTAGCGACACCAGTCTGGTAAGCTCTTGAAAATCCGTATACAGCATAACTGGTTCCTCCAGCATTAGAACTATAATACCCTAAAGCACCAGATGCTATTCCATCAGTTCCTAATACTCCTCCGGTTCTTAAAGTTGTATTGGTTAGAGTATCACCAAAAACGCCAAAGCTTCTAGCAGCACTATTACTTAATCCACCATAAATTGCAGAAGCAGTGTTTCCAACAAAATCTGTCCCGGCTGTCGTATTGGAAGTAAGCCCTGTTATTCCGCTTCCAAACATACTTGTTCCGTAATATTCTCCCTGAATAGCTCCAAAAGCAGATGTGCCGGAGGTTATGCTGCCATAGACTCCGCCACCATTATTTGCGGTATAGCCATTTACAGCCCACGGGAATGTTGCATTTCCAACAGCACTTTGAAGGTCACCGACAGTCGCGGTATTTAACGTTCCTAAAAAGAATTCACCTAAAGAAGAAAAACGTCCTCTGTATGTATTATTTGTTCTGATATCCATATTCTGAGAATCAGTTGTTCCGATGAAGTTAGTTCCTTGAAGTGTGGTTGTTCCTCCGTTTGTGCCACCATTTCCGGTAAGAGACCATGAATTTGCTGCGGCTCCGGTTACTGAAATCCAGATACTACCATTCCAATAATAAAAACCGGGGATGACATTATTAGGAAAGGTTCCTGATGTTGCAGTATTCCATACTAAGGTTCCTGAAACTAATGCTCCTCCTTGTGGATTGACAACCGGAGCGGCAGTAACAATATCTGTTAATGCAACTCTTGGAACCAATATACCATTTGTTGTAGACGTTATATCTAAGATTCCCTGAGGTGTTGTAGTTCCTATACCAAGTTGCCCTGTTGAAAGAAATCGGGCTCTTTCAGTTGCTGCTGTAGAAAAGCCAAGCACGTTTGTAGCAGCACCAAATATTCCGGTAGTTGTTTGCCCGCTAAAAGAATAAAAAGGAAGTGCAGCGGTTCCCAGTGACAATGCATGTACCTGATCGGCATTGGGAATTCTGAAGCGTGCTGTTCCACCTGTTGATAAATCAAGAGCATTGGCACCAGAACTAAATAATCCGGTATCGGTATCGCCCTGAAAGGAATATGTTGGCAATGCAGCTGTTCCCAAAGAATAAGATTGCAACTGCCCATTGTTAGCGTGCGATATGTTCCATCTATCAGTAGGAGTGGTTCCGGTTTTTATTCTGATATCAGTGTTGTCGGTTGTTCCAATAAAATTTGTTCCCGGAGTTGTTCCTGAATTTCCTGTTAATGCCCAATTTGTAACTGTAGAAGCTCCGGTTATTATTTTTTGCCAAACGGAACCATCAAAATAGTAAAAACCGATTGAATTAATGTTGGCCGCAGTCCCGGTGGCAGTCCCGGTGGCGATACTATTTACATAAATCATAGTAGAAGTAACAGTGCCAGTCATATTTTGTGCTCTCTGTCGATCGACTCTCGGAATCAAAATTCCATCAACGGCAGTTGAAGCTCCTGTTGGATTTGTAGCAACAATATCCAAGGTTGAGTCAGGGTTAGTAGTACCAACACCTACTTGTGCATATCCTGAAAAGGAATATGTAAATAAAATAAAAAAGAACAGCTTTTTCATAAATCAAACATTTATACAAAAATATAACATTT
>DBIH01000031.1 GCA_002296885.1 Flavobacterium sp. UBA807
GAAACACATTTTCATGCCGATTTTGTTTCGGGACATTTAGATTTAGCAAAGAAAAGTGGTGGTAAAATTGTATATGGTCCAACAGCAAACCCCGAATTTGATGCTGTTATCGCTACCGACAATCAGGAATTCAAAGTAGGAAATTATACGGTAAAAGCCATTCACACACCGGGCCATACCTTGGAAAGTACCTGTTATCTTCTTATTGATGAAAACGGAAAACCATACGGAATCATAACCGGTGATACTTTATTCATTGGCGATGTTGGCCGTCCAGACTTGGCACAGGCTATGACCGAAGATTTGACACAGGAAAAACTGGCATCTCATCTTTTTGATTCGCTTCGAAATAAAATCATGCCTTTGTCTGATGAATTGATTGTGTTTCCCAGCCATGGAGCCGGAAGCGCATGCGGAAAAAACATGAGCAAGGAAACAACGGATACTCTGGGCAATCAAAAACGCACCAATTATGCTTTGAGGGCGGATATGACTAAAGAAGAATTTACTAAAGAATTATTAGATGGTTTAGGAATGCCTCCGGCTTATTTTCCTCAGAATGTAATGATGAATATCAAAGGGTATGACAGCCTTGACAACATTATCAAAAAAAGTAATATTGGACTTTCACCAAGAGAATTTGAAACAGTAGCCAATCAGGGAGATATTGTAGTGCTTGATGTCAGGCATGAAGATGACTTTGTGAAAGCACATATTCCGAATTCGATATTTATTGGCATTCAGGGAAATTTTGCACCATGGGTTGGTTCTTTGTTGAGAGATGTAAATCAGAAACTTCTTTTGGTCATCCCTGAAGGAAGAGAAGAAGAAACCATTACCCGATTATCGCGTGTTGGCTTTGACCATGTTTTAGGTTATCTGAAAGGCGGCATTGAGGCATGGCAAAATGCAGGTTTTGAAACCGATTCTATACACTCCATTTCACCTGAAGAATTTGCTGATCAGTTCAATTCAAAAAGCATTGTCGTTGATGCCCGAAAGCCCGGCGAGTATCAAGCTGAGCATGTTAGCAATGCTTTAAATATTCCATTGGATACCATTAATGAAAACTTTCAAAGTCTTCCTAAGGGAGATGATTTCTTTTTGCATTGCGCAGGTGGATATCGTTCAGTAATTATGGCATCAATTTTAAAATCGAGAGGCATCCACAATATGATTAATGTTGAAAAAGGAATGAGCGGTATTAAAAAAACGAATGTGAGTTGCACACAGTTTGAATGTCCGTCAACAAAAAAATAAATTACAAAAAAAGTTAAATAACTACATATTCAATAAGCAAATTAAATACATTTGCACTCGTTAAAATTTAAAACAAAAAAATGAAAAAAGTACTTCTTTTAGTAGCCTCAGTTGTAGCTCTTTATTCTTGTAAAAGATTGGGTGAAGGTGAATACGAAATTACAGGAACTGTAAAAGGGATGAAAACAGGTATGGTTTTCCTTGAAAAACAGAATCCAATGGGAATGGGGCCAATGGCTATCGATACTGTAAAAATTGTTGATGGAAAATTTGAAATCAAAGGAAAAACAACTGAGCCGGAAATTCATTTTCTTCAAATTGATAAAGTAAATGGGAAAGTTCCTTTTATCCTCGAAGGTGGTGAAATTGAGGTGGCAGTAGACAAAGATAGTCTGTTTAAATCAAAGTTAAGTGGAACTTACAGTAATGAGGAGTTCTATAAATTCAATCAGGAGTCATATAAAATCCAGAAAAAATTACAAAAAGAAGTTACAGCTTTTCAGGTAAAGAATATGGCTATTATGACTGAAGCACAACAAAAAGGTGACACAGTAACGATGAACAGAATACGCAAAGAGTATGATGTAATTCAAAAACCAATTACCGATTATACTTTTGGTTACCCAAAAACACATCCAAAATCATTCATTAGTGTTTTGATTACTCAAATGATGATCAATAATCCTAACTATTCAAAAGAACTTGAAGGAGTATACAATTCTCTTGATGAGTCTTTGAAAAAAACAAAACCAGGCAAAGCCATTAAGGTTAGCATCGAAAGTTTAAAAAAAAAGACAAGCCTAAAGTAGTTCGTGTAGGTGTAACAGCACCCGATTTTAAAGCACCTACTCCCGAAGGAAAAGTGGTTTCTTTAAAAGAGAGCTTGGGTAAAGTTACCCTGATTGATTTTTGGGCTTCATGGTGTGCTTCATGCAGGCAGGAAAACCCTGAAGTAGTGGCTATTTATAACGAGTTTCACAGCAAAGGATTCAACATTATCAGTGTTTCTCTTGATGAAGATGCTAAGAAATGGAAAGATGCAATAGCGGCTGACAAGATGAATTGGACACATGTTTCCAATTTAAAAGACATGAAAGACCCTATTGCTATGCAATATGAAGTTACGCAAATTCCATCTACTTTTTTATTAGATGCTAACGGAAAAGTCGTAGGGGTTGATTTAAGAAGTGCTGAGTTGAAAGCAAAAATCAACGAACTTTTAACAACAAAATAAAATCCAGAAACAATATTTCAAAAAATCTCCTTCGGGAGATTTTTTATTTCACTTAAAACCAAAAGGTTGGAAAAAACTCCATTAAAATAGCTGTTTTTTATTTGTGAAGCTGAAAAGTGTTTTTATATTTGCAACCGCATAAGTGCGATGGGGAGATACTCAAGCGGCCA
>DBIH01000164.1:0-2441 GCA_002296885.1 Flavobacterium sp. UBA807
ACAATTCTTATGTCCAGAAGTCCTTTAAGAAAAGACAAAACCTGTTTAAATTGTAATTACGTTGTCGAAAACAGATTCTGCCCCAATTGTGGTCAGGAAAACACCGACACCCGAAAAACATTCCATCATCTTTTTGTACATTTTTTTGAAGACCTGACGCATTATGAAAATTCATTTTGGAAAACCATCAGGAATTTACTCTTAAAACCAGCTTCACTTACCAAGGAATATCTATCGGGCAAACGCCTTTCCTATCTGGCTCCGGTTCGACTATACATTTTCATCAGTTTTGTGACCTTTTTTATCATTACTGTTTTTCCAACCAACAAAGATGATTTGTTGAATGCAGACCAAACGATTACCACTACGGTAAAAGATAAAAACGGAAAGGTTCATGACAGTATTATTGGGAAAAAGAAAATAAAGTTATCAGAACTCCTGAAAGCTGATGAAAAAGACCAAAAAGAAAAGCACCTGACTAACGCTCAGCAAAATGAAGGGTTCCTGAATTTTGGCTACAAATCGGTACACGAATTAGATTCATTGCAAAAATATGGCCCGGCTGAAGATAAATTAAATGAGTTTGAATACGATATCGTCAAAAAGACCTTAGTTGTAAAATCTAAATACAACAAGGAAGAAATGTGGGATAAATTCGGAGAAGAAGCTTGGCATAACTTTCCAAAAGCGTTGTTTATCTATATGCCCCTTTTTGCATTTGTTTTGTGGCTTTTCCACGGAAAAAGGAGATGGTACTATTTTGACCATGGTATCTTCACGCTGCATTATTTTTCATTTCTATTACTTTCTGCACTGATACTATTCTTTTTTGGCAAATTAATGAACTGCTTTGTCGATAATGGATTTACCAGTTTCATTAAAGGAATAGGTTTCTTTGTAGGCTACATCTGGATGTTTTATTACTTTTTTCCGGCACATCATCGCTTTTATGGTGAAAGCAGAATCATTTCATTTATTAAAAGCATTGCCATGTTTTTTATCAATGTAATTTTAATGACCATCGTAATGTTAGCCTTCATTGTATATACTTTTATCAATATTCATTAAAATATTCCCAAATCATGAAGAGAATAATTGCATTTTCATTTGCATTACTATTTTTGAGTTGCGCTGCACAAAAGACAAAATCAAAAAAAGTTAGTTCTGCTGATTATTTAAAAGCTATTTCAACAGAAAGTTTGCAGGCAAATTTAAACGTAATAGCTGCCGACAGCATGGAAGGAAGGGACACGGGAAGCGAAGGGCAGAAAAAAGCCGGCCGTTATATCATCAATTTTTATAAAAAACACGGCATTAGTTTTCCAAAAGGTGCAACCGATTACTACCAGCGTATTCCTGCTGCTTATTTAAATGCCAAATACCATGAAAATCTTAATGATTCTGAGAATATATGGGCTTTTATAGAAGGTTCTGAAAAGCCGGATGAAATAGTGGTCATTTCGGCACATTACGACCATGTGGGTATAAAAAAGGGAGCTATATATAATGGCGCCGATGATGATGGTTCCGGAACGGTAGCTGTTATGGAAATTGCGGCAGCTTTCCAAAAAGCAAAAAACGAAGGACATGGGCCTAAACGTTCTATTTTAATCCTGCACATGACCGGTGAAGAACATGGTTTGCACGGCTCTCGTTACTATTCGGAACATCCTTTATTCCCTTTTGAAAATACGGTTGCCGATGTAAATATCGATATGATAGGACGCCGCGATGATTTACATCAAAAAACCAATAAGTATGTTTATTTGATTGGCTCCGATTACCTGTCGAGTGATTTATATAACATTTGTGAAGAAGTAAATAAAAAATATAAGTTTTTAGAAATCGATTATAAATACAATGACAAGAATGATCCGGAACGTTTTTATTATCGTTCAGACCATTACAATTTTGCCAAAAATGGTGTCCCGGTAGTATTCCTTTTTAACGGAACGCATGAAGATTATCACAAAGCTACGGATGAAGTAAGCAAAATAGAGTTTGATGCTTTAACAACCCGAACAAAATATGCCTTTGCGATTGCCTGGGAAATTGCCAACAGAGATAAAAAACTGGTCGTAGATAAAGAAGGCGGTCGATAAATTCAAACGATATAAAAACAAAAAGCTCCGATAAATCGGAGCTTTTTTCCTATGGGGTGGCTGACCGGGTTCGAACCGGCGACCCGCGGCACCACAAACCGCTACTCTAACCAGCTGAGCTACAACCACCATTTTAGACGGGTGCAAATATAGTATAAAATCTTTTCTTTCGCCAAGAAAAAAATTAAAAAGTTATTTTAAATCACTTAAGCTGTTGACAACCACATACCTCTCGACTGTGAAACCTTCCGCATGCTCAACGCCCGTCAAGCGTCCAAAATCCTGTGAACGGTAATGAATGCTTTCCAGAAAGTTTTTAGTCGCTATTGGTGTTATCGG
>DBIH01000164.1:2658-9605 GCA_002296885.1 Flavobacterium sp. UBA807
TATGTTTTCCCATTGGATATAATGATACACCACTTTTGGGCGCCATGCTTCCTGATTCTTACCATCTAAAGAAGTTTCTATTTTTCGCAAACCTGAAAGAAAACAGGAATCCGAAACCAATTTGCTTCCTTTTCCGTGATCAATGTGACGGTCGCGGACAGCATTGCAAAGCACAATCTCCGGCTGGTATTTCCGAATCATTTTGATGATTTGAAGCTGGTGTGCTTCATCATTTACAAAAAAACCATCGCGCATGTCCAAATTTTCCCTAACCGAAATTCCGAGTATTTCTGATGCCTTAGCTGACTCTGCATTCCTGATTTCAACCGAACCTCGCGTGCCCAGTTCACCACGGGTTAAATCAATAACGCCAACTTTTCTTCCCAACGAAATTTCTTTGGCAATCGTTCCGCTGCAACCTAATTCTACATCGTCAGGATGTGCCCCAAACGCCAATATATCTAGTTTCATATTTTAGTTATTTCTTATGTTTTTCACTACGTTTAGTTTCATTCCGAATGTCCACTGGACATTCTCCTCTTAATATCAAATCCAACGAAATTTCTTTGGCAATCGTTCCGCTGCAACCTAATTCTACATCGTCGGGATGTGCACCAAACGCTAATATGTCTAATTTCATATTTCTATTTTATCTAACTAATAATTTTTTTCATCGTCATCGATTTGTTGACGGTTTCCAGATATTCATCTTCCGGAATACTGTCTTTTGTGATTCCGCAGCCAATATAAATCTGTGCTTTATCATTTGCTACTTTCATACAGCGTAAATTTACAAACAAATCGGTTTGTAGTGTCCTGAACGTAATCAAATCAATATTCAATTCTCCTAAAAAACCTGAATAATATTCGCGGTTATAACCTTCGTTCTTTAAGATAAACTTTTTTGCTGCTTCCTTTGGAAAACCACATACTGCAGGAGTTGGATGTAAGGCAATTATCAATTTTTTTAGAAATTTTCGTGGCTTCATGGTTGCCGAAATGTCTGTTCTTATATGCCACAGGTTACCTGCTTTAACAGAATATGGACTTGAAAGGGTGACTTCCTTTGCTAAATCAGATAAATTCTGTACAATAAAATCGGTAACCAATTGCTGCTCTATTTTTTCTTTATTTCCCCAAATAATATTGTTGTTATTAGTTGCCAATTGGGTTCCGGCTAATGCGATGGTTTTAATGGCATTCCCATTAGTTTTTAAAAACTGCTCGGGTGTTGCGCCAATCCAGGTACCAATTTTAGGATGGGAAAAACAATATTTGTATGCATTTGGATATTGAAAAATCATTTTCCGTAATGTCGTTTGGATGTCAAAATCCGGAACAATTACTTCTTCTCTTCTTGACAAAGCTACTTTAGTGAATTGATTATCCTCAATCGCTTCGATTCCTTTAGAAACCAGTTCCTCAAAGAAATCTTTACCAACCATCCCATTCGAAACTAACTCTTTTGATTCAAAAAAATAATTCCGGCTATGGATGGTTTCAACATATACATCAGAGAGTTCCAATGGAATATACGGAACTTCGTCCGCATCAAAAGGTGCAAATACAAAACCTTTTTCTTCAAAAGTGTCCAGAAAATAAATATGGTCATTCTTCTGAAAAACACCGACTATTTTATCAGAATCGGGTTTGCAAAACAACACGAAAGGTAGGTTTTGCTCTTGATGAATCTTGACTTTTAAAAATAAATCCGTCATTAGCGTCGAGGTAAAATCATGTTGGTCAGTTTACATAGCGAAATAAGTTTTCCTTGTTCATCCGTGATTTTTATTTCCCATAGATGGATGCTTCTCCCCTGATGGATAATCTTTGCGGTACAAAAAACAGTTCCTTCTCTTTTCGCTTTTAAATGATTGGCAGCAATTTCGATTCCTCTTACTTCCTGTCTTTCGGTATTGATAAACATAAGCGAGGCGGCACTTCCAACGCTTTCGGCAAGGGCTACTGTTGCACCGCCGTGAAGCAATCCCATAGGTTGATGCACTCTGGAATTTACCGGCATTTTTGCCGTGAGGAAATCTTCGCCGGCATCAATGTACTCAATTTCCAAAGTCTCCATGAGAGTGTTTTTACACCATTGATTACAAAGTTGGAGGATTTTGTCTTTATCGAATGACATAGCTTTTTTTGGTAAAAATAACACTTATTTGGCATTAGAAAAAACAAATAAGCATACATCATTAGCAAACACAGCACAATAAAACCACATTTATTTCGTTATCTAATTCAATAGAAAAATGCCACATCTTCAAATTTTCAAATTGAGCTATTTTCAAATTAAACTTTAATACTTACATTTACAAAAATTCATACTGCACATGCGTAAACTCTTTATTCTGTTTTTTGTTGGTTTAGCCATTATTTCGCTTAGTTCATGCCGACAGGACTTTGTTTTTGAAGCCAGTAAAGGCAATCTGACTTTTTCTAAGGACACCATTTATTTAGACACTGTTTTTACTAATATCGGTTCGAGTACTTATACTTTGAAAGTCTATAACAAAAGTAACAAGGACATTAAAATTCCAACGATTCAATTAGGCAAAGGACAAAATTCCAAATACCGTATTACAGTTGACGGAATGACCGGAGATAACAACAGGATTTTTCATGATGTGGAACTTTTAGCCAAAGACAGTTTGTATATTTTTGTTGAAGTTACTGCCGATGTGGCCGAAGCCAATCCAACAGATTTCCTCTATACGGACCAAATACAATTCGACAGTGGTGCCAATTTCCAAAAAGTAGAGCTGGTAACCTTAATCCAGAACGCCTATTTTATTTTCCCACATAAAACCGATGGCCAAATTGAACAAATCCCAATTGGGTTTAATGATGATGGAACGGTTCTCGAAACCAACGGACGAAATCTAAGCCATACCGATCCAAACAATGGCGATGAATACACTTTTAAAACAGACAAACCCTACGTCATCTATGGCTACGCCAGTGTCCCCGACACGGAGACTTTAACGATTCCAAAAGGCGCAAGAGTGCATTTTCATGCCGATTCCGGTATCGTTGTTCAGGAAGGTGGAACGTTGCATATTGACGGTGAAACATCAACGACTGCCGCGTTGGAAAATGAAGTCATTTTTGAAGGTGACAGATTGGAACCTGACTTCTCTGATATTCCCGGGCAATGGGGGACGATTTATCTCCGACAGGGAAGCGGAACCTATAATAATCGCATCACAAATTTAACATTGAAAAATGCAGTTGTAGGTTTACTGATTGAGCCTAATGTGGGCGATCCTGTTTCTATTGTAAATACCCAAATATACGACTGCGCAAACTATGGGGTTTTTGCATCCCATACTAATATCGATGGTAAAAAAGTAGTCATCAATAGTTGCGGACAATCTTGTTTGGCAACCGTTTATGGTGGTGATTATAATTTCACCAACTGTACTTTCAACAATAACTGGAGTAGCTCAAAACAATTGGCCGTTTATGTTGCTGATTATTTTGCGGATACCGACACGACAGGTTACCCAACACAGGCTAATTTTATCAACTGCATCATTTATGGAGGCAATACCAACGAACTTATTTTAGGTAAAAGAGGAACAGACTATACCTGTACATTCCAAAATTGCCTGGTAAAACTTAATGTTTCGCCCGGTTCTATCGCGGTAGCAAATCCGGAACTGTATGATGTTCTCCGATTGGGGCAAAACGGAAACTTGGTAAATAAAGATCCTGATTTCCTTGATATAAGTAAAAACAAACTGAATATTGGCGCTGATTCATTCGCAAAAGGTGCTGGAATCTTTGCCGGAATTAACTATGATATTTTAAACAACCCAAGAACAGATCCTTATGATATAGGAGCCTATAACTGGATAACATTCCCGTCAAATTAATTTGGAAAAGCTACTTTTAGGTTTCATTTATTTAGCCTAAATTTGCAACAATCTACCTGTCGGAATACAGGCAACAACACACTAAACTACAACACAATGATTCATTTCTTCGGAAACGAAAACGCTACTGTTTTTGCCGTGCAAACGCAAAACGTATCGAGCGTAGACGAGATGTCGGCAGAAACAATCTCAAAATTAAAATGGCTTTTTGGCAACACGAATAAAATAAAAAAATCCGTCCTGACGGATTTTTTTATTGGTCCACGTGCCACAATGATAACACCTTGGAGTACCAATGCTGTCGAAATCACCCAAAATATGGGAATCGAGGGCATTATCCGAATTGAAGAGTTTCAAAAAGTTAGTACTGATTTTACTGATTTTGATCCGATGCTTTCGCAGAAGTACAGCGAATTGAATCAGGATATTTTCACTATCAATATCAAACCCGAACCTATTCTTGAAATAAGCAATATTGCCGAATACAACAAACAGGAAGGTTTGGCATTAAGTAATGAAGAAGTAGCCTATTTAAATGGTGTTTCTGAAAAAATAGGCAGAAAACTCACCGACTCCGAAGTCTTTGGTTTCTCTCAAGCAAATTCGGAACACTGCCGCCATAAAATCTTTAACGGCACTTTCGTAATTAACGGAGTAGAAAAACCAACTTCCCTATTCAAACTTATCAAGAAAACATCTGCCGAAAATCCTAACGATATTGTTTCGGCATACAAGGATAACGTCGCTTTCATTAAAGGCCCAAGAGTAACACAGTTTGCTCCAAAAAGTGCCGATAAACCCGACTTCTATGAAACCAAGGAATTCAATTCGGTAATTTCTTTAAAAGCCGAAACGCATAACTTTCCAACAACTGTTGAACCGTTTAATGGAGCCGCAACCGGTTCCGGTGGTGAAATCCGTGATCGTCTGGCTGGCGGACAGGGTTCGTTGCCATTAGCCGGAACTGCCGTTTACATGACTTCCTATTCCCGATTAAAAGATAACAGGATTTGGGAAAACGCTATGAAAGAAAGAAATTGGCTGTATCAAACGCCTATGGATATTTTGATAAAAGCCTCCAATGGTGCTTCTGATTTTGGAAACAAATTTGGGCAGCCACTAATCACAGGTTCAGTTCTAACCTTTGAGCACGAAGAGCAAAATAGAAAGTTAGGTTACGACAAAGTCATTATGCAGGCAGGGGGAATTGGCTACGGAAAACTGGATCAATCCATAAAAAAGAAACCATCTGCTGGAGATAAAATAGTCATTCTTGGTGGAGAAAATTACCGAATCGGAATGGGAGGTGCTGCTGTTTCTTCTGCCGATACCGGTGCTTTTGGTTCCGGAATTGAACTCAATGCCATTCAGCGTTCAAATCCCGAAATGCAGAAACGGGCTGCCAATGCCATTCGCGGTTTGGTCGAAAGTGATGAAAATCCAATTGTATCCATTCACGACCATGGCGCCGGCGGGCATTTAAATTGTCTTTCCGAATTAGTAGAAGAAACTGGCGGATTGATTGACCTTGACAAACTGCCTGTTGGTGACCCTACTCTTTCTGCCAAAGAAATTATAGGTAATGAATCACAGGAACGAATGGGCTTAGTCATTGGTCAAAAAGATATTGAGAAGTTACAGAGAATTGCAGACCGGGAACGTTCGCCAATCTATCTAGTTGGTAATGTTACTGATAATAACCGATTTACATTTGAGAGCAAATCTACTGGTGCTAAACCAATGGATTTTGCTCTGGAAGATATGTTTGGCAGTTCGCCAAAAACCATAATGGAAGACAAAACCATTACTCGTAATTATGCCGATTTAGAATACAGCCAGCAAGATATCCCCACTTATTTAGAACAGGTTTTAAGATTAGAAGCGGTGGCGTGCAAAGACTGGCTTACCAATAAAGTGGATCGTTGTGTTGGTGGAAGAGTAGCCAAGCAGCAATGTGCGGGACCGTTGCAATTGCCTTTGAATAATGTCGGCGTAATGGCATTGGATTTTAACGGGAAGGAAGGAATTGCAACTTCTATAGGTCATTCTCCGATTTCCGCTTTGATTAATCCGTCAGCAGGTTCACGAAATGCAATTGGCGAGGCATTATCGAATATTGTTTTTGCGCCTTTAAAAGACGGTTTAAGAAGTGTTTCACTTTCAGCCAACTGGATGTGGGCCTGCAAAAACGAAGGCGAGGATGCCCGTTTGTATGAAGCTGTAGAAGCCTGTTCTGATTTTGCCATTGAGCTTGGAATTAATATTCCTACCGGAAAAGATTCCTTATCAATGAAGCAAAAATATCCAAACGATGAAGTAATTGCGCCGGGAACAGTCATTATTTCAGCCGCAGGAAATTGTTCGAATATCACTAAAGTAGTCGAACCTGTTTTACAGAGAAATGGTGGCTCTATTTATTACATCAATCTTTCACAGGATGATTTTAAATTGGGAGGAAGTTCATTCGCTCAGGTATTAAACAAAATCGGAAATGATACGCCAACTATTAAAGACGCTGACTTCTTCAAAAGAGCATTCAATACGATTCAGAATCTAATCAAGGAAAGACAAATTCTTGCCGGGCATGACATCGGAAGTGGTGGATTAATCACAACACTTTTAGAGATGTGTTTTGCCGATATCAATTTAGGAGCCAAAATAGATTTCAGTTTCTTCAAAGAAAAAGATTTGGTAAAAATTCTTTTCGCCGAAAACATCGGATTAGTGCTTCAGGCAAAAGAGGATGCTGTTTTTGAAAACGCGTTAAACTCTAACAATGTTGAATTCTTCAAAATCGGAAACGTTATCGAATCAGAAGAGTTAATAATTCAACATTTAAACCCGAGCGGCAGCGAACTGGCGCAGCAATTTAAAATTCAAAACCATCGGGATGTTTGGTTCGAAACCTCCTATCTGCTTGACCAAAAGCAAACCAAAAACAATCAGGCAACAGCCCGTTTCAACAATTATAAAAACCAACCCCTGAAGTATACTTTTCCTGCTCATTTCACGGGCAAATTAAAAGACATAATTTCTAATGTGTCACCCCGAGCGCAGTCGAGG
>DBIH01000192.1 GCA_002296885.1 Flavobacterium sp. UBA807
TAATTGGGCAAATGTTCCCGCAGAACGAGCGATAACTGCTCCTTGTCCCGGACGTAACTCGATGCAGGAAATTACAGTTCCCAATGGAATTTTGCTCAATGGCAAAGTGTTCCCGATTTCAGGAGCTGCATCTTCTCCAGACACAACAGTTTGTCCTACTTGTAGACCATTTTGAGCAACGATATACGTTTTCTCTCCGTCTACATACCATAATAATGCGATAAACGCTGTTCTGTTTGGATCGTACTCGATTGATTTTACTGTAGCCGGAATTCCAACTTTAGTTCTTTTGAAATCGATGATACGATACCTTTGCTTGTGACCACCGCCTGTATAACGCATGGTCATTTTTCCTTGACTATTTCTACCTCCTGAGTTTTTTATCGGTGCTAACAAAGAGCGCTCCGGCTTATCAGTCGTGATGGCGTCAAAACCATTCACAACTCTAAAACGCTGACCAGGGGTAATAGGTTTTAATTTTCTAACTGACATTTTCTATTAGATATTATTATAAAAATCTATTGTTTCTCCTTCTTTAACTTGAACAACTGCTTTTTTGTAAGCATTTGTTTTTCCGCTGATTAAACCACTTTTTGTGTATTTAGTAGTTCTGTCAGCTCTATAGTTCATTGTGTTTACATCAACAACAGTAATTCCATAAGCAGCTTCGATAGCTTTCTTAATTTGAACCTTGTTGGCTTTTTTGTCAACAACGAAACCAAAACGATTGAAAACCTCACCTTCTTTGGTAATTTTTTCTGTTATGATAGGTTTAATTATGATACTCATGACTCTGTTATTTACTTAAATTTTCAACAATTCCCTCTAACGAACCTTCAGAAAGCACTAAATTATTTGCATTTAAAATTGCATAAGTGCTTAATTCTGAGTTAGTTACCACATTAGAAGCCTTCAAATTACGGGATGACAAATATACATTTTTATTTGACTCACCCAACACAAACAAAGATTTTTTGTTTTCTAACCCTAAAGCTTTCAATACATTGATGAAATTTTTAGTGTTTGGTGTTTCAAAATTGAAATCTTCAACAACTACAATATTTGACTCTTTTGCTTTTAATGAGAAAGCAGATTTTCTTGCTAATCTCTTCAAGCTTTTATTCAATTTGAATGAATAACTTCTTGGGCGTGGTCCAAAGATAGTTCCACCACCTTTGAAAACTGGGCTTTTCGCGCTACCTGCACGTGCTGTTCCAGTACCTTTTTGCTTTTTAATCTTACGAGTACTTCCGGTTACCTCATTACGCTCTTTCGCTTTGTGAGTCCCTTGTCTTTGATTAGCTAAATATTGCTTAACATCAAGATATACTGCGTGATTGTTTGGCTCAATTGCGAAAACTGAATCAGAAAGTTTAACTTTTCTTCCAGTTTCTTTTCCGTTGATATCTAAAACTTTTACTTCCATTACTTCTGAATGATTACATAAGAGTTTTTGTGTCCAGGAACTGCTCCTTTAACAACTAGTAGGTTCTTTTCAGCCACTACTTTTAAAACTCTAAGGTTTTGAACTTTTACATTATCTCCTCCCATTCTTCCAGCCATACGCATTCCTTTGAATACACGTGATGGATAAGAAGATGCTCCTACAGAACCTGGCGCTCTCAAACGGTTGTGCTGACCATGAGTAGATTGTCCAACACCACCAAAACCGTGACGTTTTACAACTCCCTGGAAACCTTTTCCTTTTGATACACCTTGTACATCAACGAATTCTCCTTCGCTGAATACTTCCACAGTGATATTATCACCTAATTTGTACTCTTCTTCAAATCCTTGGAATTCAGCGACTTTTTTCTTAGCAGAAGTACCGGCTTTTTTAAAGTGACCTAAGTCAGCTTTAGTTGCTTGTTTTTCTGCTTTGTCATCGAAACCAAGTTGAAGAGCTTCATACCCGTCAACCTCATTGGTTCTGACTTGGGTAACGACACATGGACCAGCTTCAATAACAGTACAAGGAATGTTTTTCCCGTTCTCGTCGAAGATGCTTGTCATGCCGATTTTTTTTCCGATTAACCCAGACATATTAAACTATTTATAATTATTTATTTGTTTACTTTTTACAAAGAAATAAGTATCAGAAGTCTTTTTACTTCTGATACCCATTTCAGAAATTGGTTTACTTATACTTTGATTTCAACTTCAACTCCACTTGGCAATTCAAGTTTCATTAAAGCATCGATAGTTTTCGAAGAAGAACTATAGATATCTAGTAATCTTTTGTATGAACTTACCTCAAACTGCTCTCTCGCTTTTTTGTTAACGTGCGGAGAACGTAATACAGTAAATATTTTTTTGTGCGTAGGTAACGGAATTGGACCTGTTACAACAGCACCTGTGCTTTTCACAGTTTTTACGATTTTCTCTGCTGATTTATCAACCAACATGTGATCGTAAGACTTCAATTTTATTCTAATTTTTTGACTCATCTTGTTAAAAATTAAGCGTTACCTTTTGCTTTTTTGATTACTTCCTCAGAAATGTTAGCAGGAGTCTGCTCGTAGTGAGAGAATTCCATCGTTGACGTAGCTCTACCAGAAGATAATGTTCTTAAAGTAGTTACATAACCAAACATTTCAG
>DBIH01000181.1 GCA_002296885.1 Flavobacterium sp. UBA807
ATGGATGTTTTGGATTTGATGAAACGCGAACCAAAAATCTGTAACTACATTGATATTCCACTGCAACATATTTCAGACAACATACTAAAATCAATGCGTCGCGGAACTACAAAAGAAAAAACAACCAAACTTTTGAAAGAATTCCGTGAAGCTGTTCCCGGAATGACCATAAGAACAACTTTAATTGTTGGTTATCCTGGTGAGACCGAAGAAGATTTTCAAATCATGAAAGACTGGGTTCAGGAAATGAAGTTTGAAAGACTGGGTTGTTTTGCTTATTCTCATGAAGAAAACACGCATGCTTATTCATTAGAAGATGATGTTCCTGATGATGTTAAACAAGCACGAGCTATGGAAATCATGGATATTCAATCGCAGATTTCATGGGATTTGAATCAGGAGAAAATTGGACAAACCTTTAAGTGCATCATCGATAGAAAAGAAGGTCAGCATTTCATCGGAAGAACTGAATTTGACAGCCCTGATGTAGATAATGAAGTCTTAATCGATGCCTCTAAATTCTATGTAAAAACCGGAGATTTTGTCAATGTCAAAATCATTGACGCCACCGAATTTGATCTTTACGGGGAGCCTGCTTAATAGCTGAAACTTATACCGGCAATTAAAAAGTTTTTACCGAAATCCTTGGTGTTTTTGGTTGCAGCATTATGAACATAGTTTAGCCAAAGCGGCATTGTAAATCCATTTCCTAAATCTATTTCTTTAGTTGCTTTTATTCCTAAATTGCAAAAAGAAACCTTATCATAATCGGCAAAATTATAATAGGCAGCCTTGTTATTTAAAACTGCTCCAACGACAGGATCAAGTTCTATATTCTGCAACCATTTGACAGTAGATTTTTCAAAAGGCGTTAATGTATAACCCAACTCAATATAAGTCGTAAAATTTCGCTTTGGATTTTCTCCATTGTCGTCATACCGAAAATCATTTCCGGCAACCAAAGTGCTTATTGTAGCATTGAATGGGTATTTGTAACCATCCGAAAAATCGAAATACAACATTGCATCAACAGTCTTTACACCATCTTTACCATAATTAAAGAATCCATTGTCAACTCCCTCAACCCTGCTAACCGATGGCCAATAATAATCCCAAAGTTGAAATTGCAAAAAGTCGTTGATTTGATACATAGCGTAAAAATCAATTTCCTGATAACCTTTGTAAATAGCTCCATCTGAATACGAATAATCTTTTTGGAAATTGGTTGTACCCCAAAAACCAAATGTCAGTTTTGGTGTTGCTGTATATTCTATTGTTGGCTGCACCGATACATAATCCCCACCCCAACACTGTCCACGCCACAAATAACGACTGACAATATCAAGATTAAGTTTCAACTTTTTTTCTTTTACAATATTGGTACTATCCGCTTTCGGTTTATCTTCCTGAGAAAAAACTGAAACTGAACAAACCAACAAAAAAAACAAAAAACTATATTTCATTCCTCTTATCTTTATTCAGATAAATATCAATCAGTTCAAACAATCTTTCCCTATTAAGAGGTTTTGTGATATAATCGGTAAAACCTGCTTCTTCAATTTTTATTTTATCATCCGATGAAGAATAAGCTGTTTGAGCAATTATAGGAAGTGCCGGGCGTATTGGCTTGATTTGTTCAAACGCTTCAAAACCATTCATAATCGGCATTTTGATATCCATCAATACCATATCAATATTTGGATTATTAAGGCAGATATCAACAGTTTCCTGACCATTGACAGCTCTAATGATTTTGTAATTTTTATTCTGCATCATCTTTTGGAATAGCAGGAAATTGATGTTATCATCTTCTGCAATCAGAATTGTCTCTTCCTCTGTTTTAGCCGTTTCAACATTATTGATTGGCTTTACGGAAATGTGCTCTACTTTCGAATATTGTAGTGGGATTGAAAAATAAAATGTCGAACCTTCGCCAATTTTTGACTCCAGACTAATTGTCCCGCCAAGTAAATCGACGTATGCTTTCGAGATGGCTAACCCCAAGCCTAATCCTCCAACTTTTATAGAAATATCGCTGTCAACACGCTTGAATCGGTCAAAAATGTTTTTATGGTTATCCTCATCAATTCCCAGACCTGTATCTTTTACGGTAAAATGGATTAATTCATTTTTTTCATCGACTTCAAAACCAAAAGTAACCGAGCCTTTCTCTGTAAACTTGAGTGCATTTGTCAACAAATTAATGATTACCTGTTTCAGTTTTATATCATCGGTTATGATATTGAACTGTGCTGGGGATTTAGGCTGTATTAATTTAAAATCGATGTCTTTGTTCTGAATCGTAACTTTAACCGTTTCATATAATTCGCCCACAAGCGAATCTAAATTGACAATCGTTAGGTTAGGAACAAGTTGATTCGAATCAATTTTTGACATTTCAATCAAATCATCGATAATGCCAACAAGATTTTTTCCGCTTTTCTCAATAACATTAAGGTATTCCAGCTTTTCGTTTTCACTGATTTTTGTATTAATAATTAGTTCCGTGAAACCATTGATAGCATTCATAGGCGTTCGTATCTCATGCGATAAATTGGCCAAAAAGGAAGATTTTAAACGGTCGCTTTCTTCAGCTTTTATTCGTGCATTGATCAGCTCAACTTTCTGATTATTGTTTTCTTCAAATAATGCTCCAATGTAGCTAAACTCTCCTGTGGTTTTCTTGAGTTCTTTGATAGCCCTTCGGTTCCCGGTTTCCAATACTCGTCTGATTAAATCCAATGGATAATAAACCAGTTTTCGGGTATAAATCAAATTAATCAGAAGGTTGATAATAAATGCTACAATAATGATGTATAATATCCTGATGGCATTCTCAAAATAAACTTCAAAACTCCTTTTAAATAAAAGCTCGCCAACAAATTGATTGTCGAAATCTGTCAGTTTGTATAATGCTGAAATTTCATTCTTGTGTTTTGGAAAAACTACATTAGTATCGGTAAACATTATCGCTGAGCTGGTCAGTTTTTCTAAGTTTTTAATAAACTTAATATCCATAAGACGCACAACGAAGAAATAACCCGAAGTTGGGGTCTTGTTTTTTAACGGATCGTTTGATGCATGAATGGCCGCTCCTGTAACCTCAACAATTCCCTCCGGAATTTTCATGTAGAATTTATTTACCCCGATTTTATCTAATAACTCCATTTCCTTTTTCGGGATGAAATCAATAGTCCTAATCTTTGGTGTTGGCGTCCTTATGATAAAATTCTTGTCTGCATCATACGCTCCCAGATAATCGGCGGCATAAATTTCCAATTCGTTACCAATGGTTTCGTTATACCACTTGGCATTTTTTGTTTTGATAAAATTTACAAATTCGTCCCAGTTTGTATCATTGTTTATGGCTACAAGTATGGGTTTTGAATTGACTTCAAGAAGTTTTGTCACCTCATGGTTGAACTGCTCTATTGAGTTTTCATAAACCTGTTTTTCTGCTTTTTTTGTATAGTAGAAGAGTGCAAAATAGAGAAGTATAAAGAATATACTCGAAGAAAATATCAGCCAAAGTATTTTGGGGAACGTCTTTTTAACTTTCATTCTTATATCAACAATTTGTTTTGTTTAGCAGCTAAAAATATGTTAAAAAAACATCAATAACTAAAAGTTGAATAAAAACAATAAACAAGTTATTAAGAATTATATAGAATCATTACACAGTCAACAAACCAAATTCTCTTAAAGTATTTATTGGTTTTGAATACCAGAACAATTCAAAATTTTCAAATTGTTTTTCAAAATCATTTTTCAGATGTGAAAATGTAGGGGCTTTTTCATTAGAAACTCTGGCTGATTCGAGTGTTTGTATAAGCCAGTCCGCTTTTTCTTTTTCAAGTGAGATTTCAAAAGTTTCCCTTTTGTCATGAAAAATCAGTTGCATCATTTCCCATGAATTTCCTTTTTTTGATTTTGTAAAAGCTTCCGTTAATGGCTTCCCTCCCAGCCAGATGATTTTCGAAGTAGGTTTTATATTAAAATTCCCTTCCCGCTCAAGACATGAAACAATATAATCCGATGGAATTGTGGTATGCGGAATTTTGAAATCAAACCAATCCTGAAGCTCGTAATCAAAGCCTATTCCGTGCATAAAATTGAATAACGACTTTTTTAATCCGAAACTGAATTTGTTGTGATTGATGCCGGTTTTATCTTTGAACTGAATATCATTGTTGGCAAAACTAATCTCGTTCATTTCAGGAATTACGCCAAATTCTTCGGGAAACATTCCAACCGGACTATGAGCAGTCATAGCAAACTGATGCCAAAAACCCGACTGTAAAACGCCTATTTCAAATAATTGCCGTACCATTTCCAAACTATCAACAGTTTCCTGAATCGTTTGTGTCGGATAACCATACATCAGATAGGCATGCACCATGATTCCGGTTTCGGTAAAATTGCGTGTGACTTGAGCAACCTGTTCAACAGTAACTCCTTTCTGAATTAATGCTAACAATCTATCCGAAGCGACTTCCAATCCACCCGAAACTGCTATGCAGCCAGAGGCTTTAAGCAGAAAACACAAATCACGGGTAAAGCTTTTTTCGAAACGGATGTTTGTCCACCAAGTTACGGTAAGTTTGCGACGTATAATTTCTAACGCTACTTCTTTCATCAATGCAGGTGGTGCAGCTTCATCAACAAAATGAAAACCATTTTCTCCTGTTTGAGCAATTAGTTCTTCCATCCTATTAACCAGAATTGAGGCATGAATTGGCTCATATACTTTGATATAATCCAGCGAAATATCGCAAAAAGTACATTTCCCCCAATAGCAACCATGCGCCATCGTAAGTTTATTCCAGCGACCATCGCTCCAAAGGCTGTGCATAGGATTAGCAATTTCAATGACTGAAATATAGTCGTGTAAAAGCAAATCGGAATAATCGGGAGTACCCACCTGACTTTGTTTATAATCGGATTTTGTTGAGTTATTTTTATAAACTACTTCGTTGTTTTCTAATAGAAATGTTCTTTTAAAAGACCCTTCGACTGCGTTCTGGGTAACAAAATTGTATAATAATTCAACCGGAAGTTCTCCATCATCGAGCGTTATAAAATCGAAGAATTCAAAAACACGTTTATCTTTTAAATCACGGAGTTCCGTATTTGGAAAACCGCCGCCTAATGAAATTTTAATTAGAGGAAAATACTTTTTAATGTATTGTGCACAACGAAAAGCACTATATAAATTCCCGGGAAAAGGAACTGAAATCAATACGAGCTTAGGCTGAACTTCTTTAATTCTTTTTTCGAGAATTTGCAATGAAATGGCATCAATATAAGTTTGCTCATTCTGCAAATAAGCATAAAATTCGTCAAACGAATTGGCACTTCTTCCCAAGCGTTCGGCATAACGGCTAAAACCAAAATTCTCGTCGATGCATTCTTTGATGAAATCTGACAAATCTTCGAGATATAACGTTGCCAGATGTTTTGCTTTGTCCTGCATTCCAATTGAACCGAATGCCCATTCCATATCATCCAACTGTTCAAAACGGGAAGCTTCAGGAAGAAAGTTTCCCGAACAGATCTGCCTTGCCAGGGTTTGATTTTTGCCCTGCAGGAACTCAATTACAACATCAACAGTACTGACATATGCTTCACGAAGCGAATAAATCCGTTGCAAATTATAATCTTCCAACAGCAGATTATCTGCCTGTTCAAAAACTGAAGTCAGTCCCTGTTTTGAAAAAAGTTCCAAAATCACTTCGATACCCAAATCCATTTGGAAAGAGGTAATGTCTTTGGTATTCAAAAAACCTTTTAAATAAGCCGTTGCTGGATAAGGTGTATTGAGTTGGGTGAATGGTGGAGTTATGAGAAGAATATCTTTCATCTAATGCTTTATCGAAAAACAAAATTACTCTATATTTTTTATGATGTCATGGATTTGCTGAATTTTATTGGACTGCATTGCATAGGGAACTAAATTATTTGTCAGGGCATTAAAAAATAATCTTTATTTTTGTTTGCTATGTGAATTTTAAGATGATTAAAAAAATAGTATTCCTTTTCTTTCTACTACCGATTTTTTCTTTTGGGCAGGATTTTCAGTGGGCTAAACAATTTGGTGATGGAAATGCAGATCGCATTATTGCAATTGATGTAGACAACAATGGCAATAGTTATCTATTGGGTGAAAGTACTTCCTATTACTTTGATATGAATCCGGGGCCAGGGATAGATATGATTGAAAATAATACTATCAATATTAGCGGTAATATCTGTTACATGATAAAGCTGGACTCAAACGGGAATTATGTTTGGGGAAAAGCATTTAATCAAGTCAGGAGTACTGGAGATTATGTTGTAGGCATGAAGATTGGGACCGACAATAATATTTATGCCTTAATGTCGCTCAGGGAATATTCCGGCAACACTGTAATTCCCAACCCTAATATCATAATTGTTAAACTTGATCCTTCAGGAAATGAATTAATGGTAAAAAGCATAAAGGATTTGGATGCAAATCAATCCTCTATTGACCCTTGGTCGTTTGATTTAGACAGTTCCAACAACATTTTCCTGAGCGGACGCTTCGTAGATAATGTAACATTAAACCCTTTAAATTCTGCCTTTAATATATCGGCAGTTGGTTTGGGAAATTACATATTGAAGATGGATACTAATGGCAATATGATATGGGTCAAAACTTATGATTGGCAGCATACAGAATTTGAAAGCCTCAAGGTAGGAGTTGATGATAATCCGAATATTCTTTACCATATTTTTGTTCCCAGTACAAATCCAACAATACCATCCTATTATCAGGAAAAATTAATTAAATTGAATACTGCCAACGCCAATGAAATCTGGACCAAAGAATTTCAAGACATGAGGCCATCCGGATTTCATATTGCTGCAAACGCAAACTACATTC